>CBFIFT010000017.1:0-24746 GCA_965661935.1 Burkholderiaceae bacterium
ATCGAGTTGAAAGAGGGCCATTGGTTGCTCCTGTCAAACAGTTCATGCGGTTCATACAGTGGTTCAGCGGCGAAAACACCAGCCAATGCCACCATCGGAAAGTGACATATTGCCACACTTGACCGGCTACCCACCTTGTGGCGGCGGCCGATGGGCAAGCGCCTACAATTCAGGCCATGCAGTTGCGACCCATGGCACTTTCGGCCCTCCAAATCGCCGACCCCACCGAGAAAACCCGTGCGGTGCAGTCGCTGTGGGCTGAACGCTCGCGCTGGCAAATTGATGCCTCTGAGCAGCTGTTACCCAACGCCGCTGCAATGCTTCCAGGTCGCCCGGATCGGCCATCGCTGATCCACCCCTCCAAGGTTCCCACCCGCTCGGCCAACACATTGCAAGGACGAGCAGCATTGCTGCACGCCATCTGCCACATCGAGTTCAACGCAATCAATCTGGCACTAGACGCGGTTTGGCGATTTGCGCTCATGCCCACTGACTTTTATCGCGATTGGATGCAAGTGGCCCATGAGGAATCCCGCCACTTTGACATGCTGCGCCAACACCTGCAATGCATGGGGACGGGCAACGAAGGCTGGGACTACGGTGCCTTTGACGCGCACGACGGCCTTTGGAGCATGTGTGAGAAAACCCAGTTTGATGTCGTCGCGCGCATGGCGCTGGTGCCACGCACGCTCGAGGCAAGGGGCCTAGATGCCACGCCCATCATTCAAGAAAAACTGGCCAAAACCTCTGCCCCGGACGCTCTGAAAACTTGCGATATTTTGAACGTCATCTTGCGCGATGAAATAGGCCATGTAGCCATAGGAAACCGCTGGTATCGCTGGCTATGTGAGCGCGAGGGCTTGGACCCCGTAGCGCACTATGGGCAACTGGTCACCCGTTTTGCGGCGCCCAAACTCAAGCCGCCATTCAATCAAGTCGCCAGAGAGCAAGCGGGCTTCACACAAGTCGAGTTGGACTACTTGCTCGGGAACTGATGCACTACCCCCGAGGGTGGTGCTGAGCGTGTACTTGGCGCAGCCGTTCTCGGGCCACATGGGTGTAAATGGTGGTGGTCGAGATATCGGCGTGTCCAAGCAGCATTTGCACCGCACGCAAGTCTGCACCGTGGTTGAGCAAGTGCGTGGCAAACGCGTGGCGCAGGGTATGGGGTGACAGGGCAACTTGAATGCCGGCCTTGAGCGCGTGCTTTTTGACGATGTTCCAGAACATCACACGCGACATGGCTTGTCCACGAGCGGTGACAAATACCGCGTCAGTCACTTGTCCTTTCAAGATCTCGTTGCGGGCTTCGAGCGCGTAACGCTGCAACCATTCGCCAGCCACTTGGCCAAAAGGCACCAGCCGCTCTTTGTCGCCTTTGCCCGTGATCCGCAGCACTTGGTCATTGAGGCTGAGGTGATGCCATTTCAAGCCAACCAACTCGCTCACCCGCAAGCCACTGGCATACATCAATTCCAACATGGCTCGATCACGCAGCCCCAAATGCGAAGCCACATCGGGCGCGCCGAGCAACGCCTCCACCTGTTGCTCGCTGAGGGTTTTAGGCACACGCAACGCCTGCTTAGCCGCCAGCAACTTGAGCGTGGGGTCTTGAGCTGCACGGCCTTCTCTGAGCGCCCAGCGAAAAAAGCGCTTCATCACCGTCAAGCGTCGATTGGCCGTGGACGCCCTGGTTTGGGCATGTCGCTCTGCCATGTAGCTCAATAAATCGGCCTCGCGGGCCTCTGCCAATGTCACGCCCCGTCGCTGCAAAAAGTCCGCCAACGCCACGATGTCGCTGCGGTAACTGTCTAGGGTCAGCCGCGCCAAGCCTGACTCCAACCACAAGCTGTCGATAAAGGCATCGATGTCGGCGCCGTTGGCCGCAGACAGTGCGCGCAACTCAGGTGCTTCGGTTGGCTTGGGGTTCACTTCGGTGAGGTCCATGTCGCCACTTTATACCGATGCGATTCGGGTCCCAAGCCCAAATGAGCCTGATAGAGCATGACCCGCAGGCATCACGCCGCCAGCCCAAGCTGCGGTATCCTTGCGACCCACTGAAGCGGGGCCATGTGTGCTTGTGCCCCAAACCACGAGACTGGCCCGTTGATGAATTTTGTAGAACTGCTGTTGCCCCACTTTGCGTTGATTGCCGTGGGCTTTTCAATCAGCCGCTTCACCCGACTTCGGCGCGATGTCTGGGCTCAGATCGACGCAGTCGTCTATTATTTTTTGTTCCCGACCCTGTTGTTTTTGTCGATCACAAAAACACAAATTGACGTTGGAGCTGCATCGCGCTTCATTGTGGCAGGCTTGTTGCTCGCAGCGACCACGGTTGCACTCACCTACAGCCAACCGCACTGGCCGTGGGTGGGGCGTCACATCGACCGCAGAGACCACGCCGCCAGTGCGCAAGTGGGCTTTCGCTTCAACTCGTTCATTGCCATCGGTGTCGTCGGTACGGCCATGGGGGATGAGGGCATGCTTTTGTTGGGCGTGCTGATTGGCGTTTGTGTTCCGATATTCAACATGGCGGCGGTCTACCCCATGGCGCGACACGGCGATTTGAAGTTGGCGACACAACTCAAGCGCAACCCACTGGTTTGGGCAACCACGTCGGGCTTGGTGTTCAACTTGATGGGGCTGCAAATCCCAGGTTGGCTGCTGCCAACCCTATCGCAAATTGGTCAAGCAGGTTTGGTTCTGGGACTGATGGCGGCTGGCGCCGGCATGACCTTCATGGACTTGAGACGCGCCAAAATGTTGACCACTGCGGTGCTGGGTATGCGCCACATCATCTCGCCCCTCGTCGCGACCGGGTTGGCCTGGATTTTGCGATTGCCCACGTTAGAAGCCAGCGTCTTGATCACGTTCTCGGCTGTGCCCACAGCCTCAAGCTGCTATGTCCTGGCCGCATCCATGGGTTACAACGGTGGGCTGGTTGCGGCCATGGTGACTTTCTCCACCCTCGCTGCAGCCTTGAGTCTGCCGTGGGCTATGGGCGTTTTGCTTCCGTGGCTGGGTTAGGCGCAGCCGCTGGCGCTGACAAGGCTGCCCCACTGAGCAAATCCATGCGGCGCTGTACGAACCCTGCCCGCTCTACCTCTCCCTTGGCCACCAGCAACTCTTTTTGCACGCTCAACCAGTGCCAAAGCGCCCTGCTCCAGCCCTGTTCGGATGCCGTGTCAACGGCGATTTGAACCCCCTCGAATCCCAATCGCTGCCGCTGCCACATCACCCCTGCCGCCACCAAACGGGAAACCGGAGAGGCCACTTGCCACAAGGCAGAGGCCGACTCTGCAAGGGAGGATTGAGCCGCGGCTTGTTGACTTGAGGGCAACTGGCTCAAAGCCTCACCGCTGAGCTCTTGGGCACTCAGGTAGCGTGCATAGTGGCGTGTCTGCGAGGCGGCGTCTGGTGCCCCGATCACCGCATCGCAATCGGCTGGCAAAACAGCCGCCACGCGCGCTGCACACTGAACGGCAAGGACACGCGCCAGCGCATCCGCTGAAGCAGTGCGACGCACCTCGCGTTCAGCACGCTTGAATTCAGTGTCGGCGACCGCATCACGGCCACTGAGATAGGCCTGCACCGCTTGCTCGACAGAGGCTGCGCTGTCGATTTTCCATTCAGGGGTCGGGGGGCTACTGCCACAGCCGGCGATCAGCGCCAGCGCGCAAGTTAACAGCATGGTTTGTGCGTTCATGGCAGGCGAATCTCCGGATCTGATGAGAATGGCCATTTCGACTGAATCGACTGGATCATGGTGTTCACTTGCCGCATCGAGCGCTCTACCTCTGCACGCAGTGCAACCAAGTCTTGCGTGGCGGCCTCTGTGTTGGCGCCAATACCCTGCGCATGTTCAAGCACGCGGTCGACTCGTTTCATGCTGCTGCGAACATCTTTAAGCAAGGCATTTACCTCTTGGATGCTCTGTTGCACTTCTGGCATGGCGCCCTGAGCGCCAAATACCTGCTCATCGGCTCGTTCGACCAACTGGCGCCCAGCCGTCGCCAGCGCATCCACGCTTTTGACCAAATCGCGTGCATTCACCAGCGTTTGTTTGACCACCGCCGGATCGCTTTGGGTCCCCAAGATCACACCGAGCGCTCCATGCTTGCCATTGAGTCGCGCCGATAGCTCTCGCAAACTGGCTAAGGTTTGACTCATATCTGACTGAGGGCCAGTCATTTCAGCAAGGTGCTCAAGCAACTCGCGCGCGGCCAAGGTGATCTGCGGAATCTGCGCCGAGACGTCGCCATAAAGCACCACGCGCTCCGCGCCATCAGGCAGCAAGGGGCCCTCTAACAAGCCCGTATAGGCTTTGAGCTTTGGGCTACCGATCAGCCCCCTTTCAAGGGTAAACACACTGGTTTCGCGCAGCCATTTGCCTTGCTTTTGAGGCACCTCGACCTCGAGCCGCGCGCGACCATCGTCGTGCAACGTGACGCGGGTCACGCGCCCAATTGCAAAACCGGCAAAGGTCATATCCATACCAACGGATACACCCTCGGCATCTTCAGCGATCAAGGTCACCACCTGAGATTTCTCAAACACGCCTCTGGCATACAAGATGTAACCCGCCGCGCCGACCAATATCAGGGCGATGACCAACAAAATAGCCGCGGCCTTGAGCTCCAACGCTTTGGGTAGAGCCTGATCATCTGCCGAAAAATCTTGTGGGTTTTGCATCAATCACTTTTCCGTTCACGAATAACTGCCCACCAGTGACAGCGCCTCAATCAATAACAATGCCGAAAACAGCCTCGCAAAAGCGCGCAACTCGGCGACCTTGAGTTGCTGGCTGGGGTTCACCACGGCAGCCCCCAGCGGGACGACTGAGACGGCCAAGGCAAACAAAACAGTTTTGACGCCCAATATGACCAACACGTCGGGCGAAAACACCTCGCCGACCATGGCTGTGAAAGCCCCGACACCCCACGGCGACAGGCCATACACCGTCAAATAGGCAATCACCATGGCCACACAAGCACTCATCACCGCCAACGCAAACACCGCCACGACGCCGGCAACGGCACGAGGCAACAAAGGCCACAACAAAGCGCCCTCGTGCTGTTGCGCCAGGTACGCAGCCGTCTGGGCACCAGGCATGGTCACGCGAAGGGCAACAAACAAGGCCGCTACCAGCGGAATCAGCTCTAAGACCAAGGTGCGCGTGAGCACCTCTAACGCATAGCCTGATAAACCGTAGCTCACCGCCGTCGTCCAAACGATCCGAACAATCACCAAGCTGATCAACGCCGACAAGGCCAAAAACCACGGCATGATGGGTGCAGTCGACAGATAAATGTGCGCCAAAATGCGACGCTTTCGCTCACCTCGATATGACGACGGCGACAGCGCCAAAACCACCATCTGAGCGCCCCAAAAAATCACGCGCCCGGTTTGCTTGAACCACAGCGCCACCGCGATCGCTGCGGACGATGCGATTTGAATCCAAAGCGGTGTATGTGGCATGACTGAATCATAGCGCTGCGGCGCCGCCTGACGCGTTCAAGCGCCTCCAATTCAATCGCTTCAGTGGGCTATTTCACGTGCCTTGCGCACCCCATCCGTCCGCAGCACCCAAAGCCCAGTCGATGTGCTCGCGCACCAACTCGGACGCGCCAACCTGCGCCGCGCTCAGCGCTTGGACCATGGCCTCGCGATCATCTGCATGGGTATCGGCATGCCGCAACGCGTTGCCCATGGCAACCGCCAAGTTGCGCTGCCAGCGCTCGTAGCCAATGCGCCGAATCGCACTGCCTTCGGTCATGGCCAAAAACTCGGCCTCAGACCAAGCCCACAGCTGCAGCAGCGTGGCCTCTCGCCAAGGCGGGCGCACGTCGAAATCAGGCACTTCACTGCGCTGCGCATATTTATTCCACGGGCAGGCCAACTGACAGTCGTCGCAGCCATAAATCCGATTGCCCATCAAAGGCCGCATGGCGGTGGGTATCGGGCCAGCATGTTCAATGCTCAGGTATGAAATGCACTTGCGCGCGTCCAGTCGGTAGGGCTCGACGATGGCCCCCGTTGGACAGGCTCCAATACAGGCCTGACACTGCCCGCAGTGATCGCTCACCTCACTGCTTTTGGGCAGGGCGACGCTGAGAAAAATTTCACCCAAAAAGAAGGTCGAGCCGCCCTGCCGATTCAAGATCAAGGTGTGCTTACCCCGCCAACCTTGACCACTGCGTTGCGCCAATTCGCACTCGAGCACGGGGGCGGAGTCGGTGAAAACGCGGTGGCCTAGGGGACCAATGCTGGCTTGGATGCGATCGGCCAAACGCTGCAATCTCTGGCGCATCACCTTGTGATAATCGCGCCCCCGGGCGTAAATGGACACCACGGCAGATGCAGGTTGCGCCAACCTTTGCCACTGTTGGTCGACCCAATCGCTGCTTTCGTCGGCTGGCAGGTAATCCATTCTTGCGGTGATCACACTCAGCGTCTCGGGGACCAACTCGTGGGGCCTTGCCCGAGTCATGCCGTGGCGTTGCATGTAATGCATGTCACCATGAAACCCCGCGTCCAACCAAGCTTGCAGCCCCGGCTCTGCATTGCGCAGATCAATATCTGCCACAGCAACGTGGGAAAATCCAAGCTCACGCCCCCAAGCCTGGAGCTGCTTCATGGACAATAGGGGTTGTGACATATTCGCCATTGTAGAAAACGCTTCCGCCCATGCCTCATTTGGTCAAAAACATCCGCTGGACCAGCGAAACCGACACGGCGCGATTCGCCAGCAGCTGTGTGGCTTCTGGGGTTTTGGTAGATTGCACCCTGGCATTGCATGGCCCCTTGGGCGTGGGCAAGACCACGCTCACCCGCCACCTGTTAAGAGCCTTGGGGGTGCAAGGGCGCATCAAGAGCCCCACCTACGCGCTTGTCGAGAGCTATGCGCTGCCGCCTGAATCTGCGGTGCCTGAGGCATGGCACTTTGACTTTTACCGCCTCGAAGATGAGGCTGAGTGGGAGGAGGCTGGTTTGCGCGATACGTTTGCCCAGCGTGGATTGAAGATCGTCGAGTGGCTCGAAAAAGCCGGTGCGCAAGCGCCACCTGTTGATGTACATGTTGACCTCGCCTTTGATGCGCACCCAGACGCGCGCCATGTGGTGTTGCGCTCTGTCACGGCGCTGGGCGATCGCCTCTTGGAGGCCTGCGGCGCATGAAGCGGCGGGACGCACTGGCAGCCCTTGCGCATGGCATCCCTTTGTTGCTGCTGGGCCGCACCGAAATCGCTTGGGGCGCGACGGTACTGGGCGTCAGGATGTGGCCGGCAGCTGATTACAGCCGCGTGACCATCGAGTCTGACGTCGCGCTTCGCATCACCCAAGACTTTGTTCCCAACCCGCCGCGCCTTGCCGTTGACATCCACGGCATGCGGCTGCAACCGCAATTGCGCGCAATCGTCAACGCGCTGGACGCAGATGACCCCAACATCGCCGGGGTGCGTGTCGGCCAATATGACCCGGACACCGTTCGCTTGGTGCTCGATCTGAAAACTGAGGTGAGGCCACAAGTTTTCACACTCCAACCGGTGGCGGCGTATGCGCACCGATTGGTCATGGACTTGTACCCACTCGTCTCGCCAGATCCGCTTGAGCAGCTCATCAACGATCGCCTCAAGGCCATCGAAGACCAGGTGGCCCAAGCCGGCGATCGCGATCCGCTGGGCGCTTGGCTTGAATCCAACGGCGTGCTGACCCGCCCATCGATACCAGAGCTGCAACCCATGCCCCCTGCAGCCGACCGCGCCATTGGCCCGGCCGAGGCTCCTCAACAGGCGGCTCAACCTCAGAAGCCCTCGCGATTTATTGTGGTTGCCCTAGACCCCGGTCACGGTGGAGAAGACCCTGGCGCCATTGGTCCCAACGGCACGAAAGAAAAAGATGTGGTGTTGCAGATCGCGCGCCGCCTGCGAGACCGAATCAACCAAACACAGGTGGGTGGCAACACCATGCGTGCCTACATGACCCGCGATGCGGACTTCTTTGTCCCCTTGCACAAACGCGTCGAAAAGGCGCGGCGAGTCCAAGCCGATTTGTTCATCAGCATCCACGCGGACGCCTTCACCAGCCCCAAACCTCAAGGTGCCAGCGTGTTTGTGCTCAGCACCCGAGGTGCCTCTAGCGCCATGGCGCGGTGGATGGCCAAAAAAGAAAACAATGCCGACTTGATCGGCGGCATCAATTTGGCAGTAGAAGATCGGCAGTTGAAAAACACCATGCTCGATATGAGCACCACTGCTCAGATACAGCGCAGCTTGCAAGTGGGCAGCACCATGTTGGGAGAGCTCAGCCAGGTGGGCAAGGTCCACAAGCCCCGCGTTGAACAAGCCGGTTTTGCGGTGCTCAAAGCACCGGACATGACCAGCGTATTGGTCGAGACGGCGTTTATCAGCAACCCCGAGGAAGAGCGCCGATTAAAGAGTGAAAGCTACCAAGAGGCACTGGCTGACGCGCTGCTCGCCGGCATCAAACGGCACTTTCAAGACCATCCACCATTGGCCAGACAACGCGAGTTGTAACCTGCGTTTGGGCGGCATTGCGAAGCCATCCCAAACGCCGCCCAGCGGCTTCAGAGTCAGGTCTCGCTGGTGTTTTTCGAAGACTCACGACCAGCGCGCCAAGCACCAACCAAGGCGATCAACCCCGGCCCGAGGATCAAGGCCCAAATCAACAACTCGAGGTTGGCTTTGACCCAAGGCAAGTTGCCGAACCAATAGCCCGCGAGACCCACACCAAAAACCCAAATCGTGGCGCCGACGACGTTGTAAAACGTGAATGTGCCGCGCGACATTTCGGCAACACCCGCCACGAAGGGTGCGAATGTCCGCACAAAGGGCATGAACCTAGCCAAGACAATGGTGATGCCGCCGTAGCGCTCATAAAAAGCGTGCGCTTGATCAAAGGCCTTGCGGTTGAACCAGCGAGACTGTTCCCAGCCAAAAACCTTGGGCCCAATGTAGCGCCCAATGGAATAGTTCAGCTGGTCGCCAGCAATGGCCGCCACCCACATCAAACCCAGTGCCCAGCCCAATGAGATATCGCCAGTTGCTGCCAGTGCCCCAACGACAAACAGCAGCGAGTCACCCGGCAAAAACGGCATAACCACCAACCCTGTCTCGACAAAGATGATGGCAAACAACAGGGCGTAAATCCACAACCCGTAGTTGCGCACAAATGACTGCAGGTACTGGTCAATATTAAAGATGAAGTCGATGCCAAGTGATATGAGGTCCATCCCCGTATTATCGCGTGTCGGCGCACGCGCATCGGCCAAGCCCTTCGCCCGTGCTTCACTACAATAGGCGGCAGTGACACAGCCCTCAAACATGCGCCCCATTCGCGAACTTCCCGATACGCTGATCAGCCAAATCGCCGCTGGTGAGGTGGTTGAGCGCCCCGCGTCTGTGGTTCGTGAATTGGTTGATAACGCGCTCGATGCGGGTGCGACGCAAATCACCTTGCGGCTCAGCGAAGGCGGCATCCGGCGCATCACTCTCGAAGACGACGGCATCGGACTGGCGCCCGAGCAATTGCCGATGGCACTTAAGCGGCACGCCACCAGCAAGATCTCATCGCTGACAGACTTAGAGTCCGTGAGTACCATGGGTTTCAGGGGTGAAGCATTGGCTGCGATCGCTGCCATTGCCGAGGTCACCCTTCTCTCTCGCACCCACGACCCAGAGCAATCACATGCCTGGGGTCTCGACGCACAAACCGGCGAATTGACGCCTGGCGCAAGGCAGCCAGGCACAACCATCGATGTGCGTGAGTTGTTTTATGCGACTCCCGCGCGACGAAAATTTCTCAAAAGCCCGACGACTGAGTACGCCCATTGCCTCGAGGTGTTCCGGCGCCACGCCCTGGGGCGACCTGACGTCAGCTTCACCCTTTGGCACGATGGCAAATTGATCGACCAATGGCGGGCCACCAGCAGCCTGCACGATGACCCGCAGGGCGTGATTGCGGCCAGGGTTGCCAGCATTTTGGGAGCCAACTGGGTCGAGCGCAGCCTCGCAGCGATGGCTGTGGGCGGTGAGCCCACACCCGCCGCTCCAGAAGGTATGCGGGTATGGGGCATGCTGGCTTTGCCCGAGGCGTCTCGTGCACGTCCAGATTGGCAATTTGCCTACGTCAACGGCCGCTATGTCCGCGACAAAGTGATCATGCACGCCGTGAAGTCTGCATTTGAAGACGTGCTCCATGGGCACCGGCACCCTGCTTACGTGCTTTTTGTGGACATGGACCCCCAGCGGGTGGATGTCAACGTTCACCCCACCAAAGTGGAGGTGCGCTTTCGAGATAGTCGAGAAGTACATCAACTGGTACGCCATGCAGTAGAACACGCATTGGCGCTGCCTAGGGCGCAGCAAGCCGCCGAGCCATCCCCATCAGCAGGCCACACCACAGCCTCGGCAGCGATACCCAACGCGCCAGAGCCACAACACTGGCCACGCCAAACGCCTTTGCGTTGGAGCGGTGAAAACCGCCAAACTGACCGCGCGTTAAACGAATGGCAAGCGCTGTGGTCCACAAAGGCAGGGGCAACACCAGCTGACACCGCTCGCGAGGAATTGAACCAGTCCCCGATACACCCTGCAGGGGCATCTGCGCAGGGCATTGCAGAGAACTTGACCCCTTGGCAACCCGCGTCTGCCAACGCGGGCTTATCTGAGGCCCCCGAAGAATCGTGGCCGTTGGGCCGCGCCATCGCGCAAATTCAAGGGGTCTACATTTTGGCTGAGAACGACCAAGGTCTGGTGATTGTGGATATGCACGCAGCCCATGAGCGCATTGTTTACGAGCAGCTCAAGCAGCAGTGGGATCAAGGCAGAACGCGCAGTCAGCCCCTGTTGATTCCAGAAAGCTTTGCAGCCACCCCAGAAGAAGTGGCGGTGGCTCAATCACACGCGGAGGTTCTGGACCAGTTGGGATTGAGCGTTGAGCCTCTGGGCGAGCTGAGTTTGGCCATTCGCAGCGTACCCGAGACTCTGGCCAATGGCAACGCCATCGAATTGGTGCGCAATGTCTTGGCCGAGCTCGCTCAGCACGATGCGAGCACCGTGTTGACCCGCGCGCAAAATGAATTGCTAGCGACCATGGCATGTCACGGTGCGGTGCGAGCCAATCGTTCGTTGACCCTCACTGAAATGAACGCCTTGTTGCGCCAAATGGAAGTCACCGAACGCAGCGACCAATGCAACCATGGCCGCCCGACATGGCGCCAAATCAACATGAAAGAACTGGACCGCCTCTTCTTGCGCGGCCAATAAGTCCATGATGCCCCGCCGCACCACTCGCACACACCCACAGATCATGGTGTGGCTGCTGTCGCTTTTGATGGGGCTGCAGCCAGTGGGTACCGACTTTTACCTTCCTGCACTGCCCTCATTGGTCGCCGACCTATCAGCGACATTGCACCAAGGGCAATTGACGCTGACTGCCATGCTGCTTGGATTTGGCAGTTCTCAGCTGTTGTGGGGTCCAGCGTCCGACCGCTGGGGACGGCGCCCGACGCTGCGCCTAGGCTTGGCCATGTTCGGACTGGCTGCATTGCTCAGCGTGTTGGCACCCACGATTGAGGTTTTGTTGGTGTTGCGCGTGGCGCAAGGCATTGGCATGGGGGCAGTGGTCGTCAACGCCCGTGCCATCGTGCGCGACCACTTCAGCACCGAGGATGGACCGCGTGCCATGAGTCAAGTCATGAGTGGTTTGGGTGTGTTCGCCTGTGTGAGCGGGCCTTTGGGTGGCGTACTGGCCATGTGGTTTGGCTGGCGGGCGGTTTTGTTTGCAGTCAGCGCCATCGTTTTCATGGCGCTGTGGCAGGTCTGGCGCCGCTTCTCCGAGACGCTCGCTGAACGCAACCCCGATGCACTCAGACTTGGCCACATGATGGGCAATTGGCGAGCGGTGCTCAGTCACGCCCAGTTTTGGGCCTTCACTTTGCAGTCGATTGCCACCTTTTTTGGCCTCTTTCTTTTTTTGGCCACTTCTTCGTTCATCGTCACCCAAGGCTTGGGTTATTCGCAGTGGGGCTACGGGCTTGTGATGTTCGGCATGTCCAGCTCTTACATTGCGGGTACTTTTTTGTGCCGCCGCTTGATGTCTCGCGTCGGGCTCCCTCGCACCGTCAAAGTAGGGGGAGTGCTCTCGCTTTTGGGTGGGGGCGTGATGCTGGGTGGCCACCTCTGGGCCGCGCCTTCTATTTGGTGGCTCATGGCACCGGTTAGCCTGTTTGCCGCCGGTCATGGTATTCACCAAGCCATTGGGCAAACTGGCGCCGTGACGCCGTTTCCGCGCATCGCCGGTACCGCTGCGGCGCTCAGTGGCTTCATGCAAATGGGTTTTGCTTTTGCAGGCGGAGCCCTCATAGGCGACGCCTTGAGTCACCCACAGGTTGTTCTGGCGTGGGGGCTATTGGGGGCTGGCGTGGCGTTGATGTGCATCACCTGGGTGCTGATACCTTGGCTTGTGCCGACCTCCCCCGCCGTGGTCGTCACCCGCACGCCTGCAGGTCAAGAAACTTCAGCCCACCCATCAAGTGGGAGCTGAGCCATGCCCCAACCGATTCTTGCGATTGCCGGGCCCACGGCCTCTGGAAAAACAGGTGCGGCTTTGGCGCTGGCTGAAATAGCCCCCATAGAGATCATCAGTGTCGACTCAGCTCTGGTCTATCGCGGCATGGATATCGGTACAGCCAAACCCAACCCGCAAGAGTTGGCCGCCGTGAGGCACCACCTGATCGATACCCATGATCCACTTGATAGCTACAACGCAGCAGACTTCATGCGCGAGGTAGAACCCCTGATTGCCGATATCCAAGCGCGCGGACATCAACCTGTTTTGGTGGGCGGTACCATGCTGTACTTCAAAGCATGGCTGGACGGCTTAGACGACATGCCCAGCGCCGATTTGAATGTGCGGGCAGGTATTGACGCTCAGGCTGCCCAAATCGGCTGGCCCGCCATGCACCAGATTTTGGCCAAAGATGACCCCATCACCGCGGCCCGCCTCAACCCCAACGACGCCCAACGAATCAGTCGCGCCTTAGAGGTGCTGCAAAGCACAGGCCAGCCACTGTCTGCTTTTCAACGTGGACAAGGCCAATCCCAGTGGCATAGGGTCCACATGGTGAGTCTTGAGCCCAACAATCGCAGTTGGCTGCATGAGCGCATCGGCGACAGGTTTGCCAGCATGCTCAAGCAAGGCTTCGCGGGAGAGCTCGACCGACTCATGGCGCGCGGAGATTTGCACCTCGGTCTACCTTCGATGCGGTGCGTGGGTTATCGCCAGGGCTGGGAAGCCCTTGAGATGCATGGCGGCCAATGGAATGAGGCGGTCGCGGCGCATTGGCTAGAGCGCGGATGTGCCGCTACTCGCCAATTGGCCAAGCGCCAATTGACTTGGTTAAGAAGCATGCCCGAGCGCCAAGTTGTGCCTGCGGAAAGTGAAGACGTCGTCCAACAAGTGCAAGCCATCGCTCGAGGGCTTTGGGGGCACTGAGTCTGGCTGAATTCAGGCCTCGACCGCTGGGTCTCGGCGCATCAACTGAGCCACCGCCTCGTGGGCATTCAATTGCCCATCCAACAACCCCACCACCGCAGCGGTGATGGGCATCGCAAGCTTGAGCTGCTCAGCGCGGCGCCAAACGGTGCGCGCACTGTAAACACCTTCGGCCACATGGCCCAACGAAGCAACCGCTTCATCGAGCGTCATGCCGCTGGCCAGCAGGCCGCCGACCTTGCGGTTGCGCGATAAATCGCCGGTGGCTGTTAGCACCAAGTCACCCAAGCCCGACAAGCCCATGAAAGTCTCACGGTTCGCGCCCAGCGCCTCACCCAGCCTGGCCATTTCAGTCAGGCCACGCGTGACCAGCGCCGCTCTTGCGTTGAGTCCAAGTCCCAGTCCGTCGCACAGCCCCGTGGCAATGGCGAGAACATTCTTGACTGCACCCCCCACTTCGACGCCGATCCAGTCTGGGTTGATGTAGACCCGCAATTGACCGTGGTGCATGGCCTCAACGAGCGCAGCTTGCACCTGCTCGTTCGGACTTGCCGCGACCAATGCGGTCGGCATTTCTCGCGCGACCTCCGCAGCAAAACTCGGGCCGCTTAACACGCCAGCATTCAAGTTGGGAGCCACCTGAGCACAGACCTCATGCCCCATCAGCCCGACTCCGGTGTCACCCGTGGGCGCCTCGAAGCCTTTGCACAACCACGCCACAGGCGTGGTGGTCGCCTGCAAGTGCTGCAACATTTCACGCAACCCCGACATGGGGGTGCCCAAGATGATCAAGTCAAAGTTGCCCGCCGACTCGGTGCAAGTCGCCAAAGGACCGTGAACCACCTCCAGCGTCGGCGGAAAAGTGATCCCTGGCAAATAGCGCTCGTTGGCGCGCTGAGCCTGCAAGGTCTGAGCTTGCTCGGCACGCCGGCACCAAAGGGTGACGTCGTGCGAACGAGCCGCATGGACTGCAACAGCGGTCCCCCAAGCCCCGGCGCCAATGACCAAGATCTTCAAGGCGATTTCCCTAAGATTAGGCTTTTTGGGCAGCTTCCGCTTGCCGCTGTTCGTACATCGCCTGGAAGTTGATTTCGCTCATGTGCACGGGCGGGAAGCCGGCACGAGAAATCAAATCTGCAACGTTGGAGCGCAAGTAGGGGTACACGATTTGGGGGCAAGCAACACCCATAACCGTCTCGATTTGGCTAGGCTCAAAGCCGCGAATATCAAAAATGCCGGCTTGCTTGCATTCAACCAAGAACACCGTTTTTTCGCCAACTTGCGTGTGCACGGTGGCCGTGACACACACTTCGTAAACCCCCTCAGAGAGGTTCTCACCCGCGACGCCAAGCTGAATGTTGACGTTTGGCTCGGTTTGCTCGAGGAAAATTTGGGGTGAGTTGGGTTGCTCGAGTGAGGCGTCTTTCAAATACACACGTTGGATTTGAAAAACGGGTTGGGTAGCTTCTGCCATGGTTGCGCTTCCGGTTGGTGGGTCAATGATTCAGCCTTCCCCCGCAGGGCAAAGCGCCAACGCGCATTATCGCAGGTGAGCCAAGTGCACTATCTCACGCTTGGAGCATCGGCAGCAGTTCGCCCTTGCGCTCGAGCGCCATCAGGTCGTCGCAGCCCCCAACATGAACGTCGCCCACAAAAATTTGAGGCACCGTGCGCCGGCCCGTTTCTGAGATCATTTGATCGCGCGCGCCAGGGGCCAAGTCGACTCGAATCTCATCAATGTCCATCACCCCATGGTGATCCAACAACGCCTTGGCGCGCACACAAAACGGGCAAGTAGCAGTCAAATACATTCTGACTTTGGCCATGTTCCACCTCAAAAATAATCAAGCGTTGATTGTCAGGCTTTGCCAACAGGCATGTTGGCTCCGCGCCATGCACCCATACCACCAGCGAGGGAATACGCGTTCTCATAGCCTAATTTTTTGGCTGTCGCGACCGCGCGCTTAGAGCGCATGCCTGAGGCGCAAACCAATATCAAAGGCAGTTGCTTGTTCTTAACCGTGGCTTCTAGCTGCTTGTCGAAGAGCCCAAGCGGCACGTTGCGCGCGCCAACCACATGGCCTTGGGCAAACTCATTGGGCTCACACACATCGATGACCACGGCTTTTTCGTGGTTCATCATTTGGACCGCCTTCATGGGCTGAATCACCGCCGCACCTGAGCCTCCGATCCCCGGGACCATCAACATGGCACCCGAAACCACGGCGATCACAATCAACATCCAGTTTTCAGTCAAAAATTCCACGAACAACCTCTTTCTTGAGTAGGGCGATTGGTTTGGTCAAAGCGACAAAACCTGTCGGTAACCAGTGATTCTAAAATGCGAAGTGGGGTGTGGGTGCGCCGGTGCTCCAATATGCAGGTTTTATTGATTGATTTTTTGTAAGTGAACACAAACATGTACAAACTCGTACTCATTCGCCACGGCGAGTCGACCTGGAATCTCGAAAACCGCTTCACGGGGTGGACCGATGTTGAATTGACCGCCACGGGCGTCCAGCAAGCCATCCAAGCCGGACAGCTGCTCAAAGCCGAGGGCTTTGAATTTGACTTGGCGTACACCAGCGTGCTCAAGCGGGCCATTCACACGCTTTGGCACACCCTGGACGCTATGGACAGCACCTGGGTGCCCGTAATGAAAAGTTGGCGCCTCAACGAGCGCCACTACGGTGGCCTGCAGGGACTTAACAAGGCTGAAACCGCCCAGAAGTATGGTGACGAACAAGTGTTGGTCTGGCGCCGCAGCTACGACACGCCACCACCCACGTTGGCGCAGGACGACCCTCGCAGCGAGCGCTCCGACCGCCGCTACGCGCGACTCAAGCCTTCGGAAGTTCCGCTGACCGAGTGCCTCAAAGACACGGTCGCACGGGTGCTGCCGTTTTGGAACGAATCAATTGGTCCAGCCATCAAAGCTGGCAAGCGGGTTGTTGTGGCAGCGCATGGCAACAGCATCAGGGCTTTGGTTAAGTACCTAGATGAGGTGAGCGATGCAGACATCGTCGGCCTGAATATCCCGAACGGCACACCTTTGGTCTATGAGCTGGACGCGGACCTGAAGCCCATCAAGAGTTACTACCTCGGGGATTCAGCGGCCATCGAGGCAGCCGCCGCAGCCGTGGCCCAACAGGGCAAACACTGACACCACCAAGTACAACCCGGCTGAGGTGCGGCGTGGTGGCGGGCGTGTATAGTCAGAAATTACTGTAAAAGTTTGGAGTCGAACTGATGGTGCTCAAATGGAAAGTCGCGGGCTGGGTCACAGTGGGCGCGCTGGCAGGCGTCTTGGGCACAGTCCAGATACAAGCAATCGCCCGCAGCGACAAAGTCGCTTTGCCTCTGCAAGAATTGCAGCAGCTGGCGTCGGTGTTTGGAATGATCAAATCCGACTACGTCAAACCTGTCGATGAGAAAAAGCTGATCACCGATGCCATCTCTGGCATGGTGACGGGGCTAGACCCGCACTCTGCTTACTTCGACGCCAAAGAGTGGAAGGCCTTTCAAGAAGGCACGTCAGGCAGCTTTGTTGGTGTGGGCATCGAAATCACCATGGAAGACGGGCTGGTCAAAGTCGTCTCACCCATTGAAGACACACCAGCAGCTCGTGCGGGCCTACAAACCAACGACCTGATCACCAAAATCGATGAGACGCCTGTCAAGGGCATGAGCATCATGGAGGCGGTCAAACGCATGCGAGGTGAGCCGCAGACGCAAGTGGTTTTGACCATTTTGAGGCGCAGTGAGAACCGCAGTTTTTCGGTAACCATCGTCCGCGACAAGATCAAAACCGTCAGCGTCAAGTCGTCTGTCCCGGCCCCTGGCTACGGGTGGATACGAATTTCACAATTCCAAAACCGCACCACAGAAGACTTTGCGCGCCATCTACAAGACCTTTATGACCAGAACCCCAAGATGAGTGGTTTGGTGTTGGACTTGCGCAATGACCCGGGTGGCTTGCTGACGGCTGCCGTGGCGGTTACCGCTGCATTCATCCAAGATGGTGAAGTCGTGGTGAGCACCAACGGACAACTAGAAGAGAGTCGCTTCACCTACCGTGCAATGCCGCAGTACTACACGAGAGGCGCTGACCCCATTGGGGCCTTGCATGACCAGACCAATGGCTTTTACAAAAAGGTGCCCCTCGTGGTGTTGGTGAACGAGGGCTCAGCCTCAGCCAGTGAAATTGTCGCCGGCGCCCTGCAAGACCACCAACGCGCAACAATCATGGGCAACCAAACTTTTGGCAAAGGCTCCGTGCAAACTGTCAGAGCACTCGGTAAAGACGCGGGTATCAAGCTGACCACCGCGTTGTACTACACGCCGAATGGCCGGTCTATCCAAGCCAAAGGAATCGAACCCGATGTTTGGGTTGACGAAACAGCCGAGGGCAATTTATTGGCCGACCTAGGCACCCGTGAGGCAGACTTGGCCAAGCACCTCGAGTTGCCCAATGGCGAAGCAAAAGAGCCCGATGCTGCCGCGGTCAAAGAGCGAGAATTGGCGCGTGAAGCGGCACAAAAGAGAGTCGAAGAAGCGCAGCGCTTGCATCCCAATGAACGCTTGTTGCCTCGATTGGGCTCAGCGGAAGATTTTCGCCTGCAACAGGCCCTGCTCTTCCTACAGGGCAAGCCCGTGCTGCGCAGCAAAACCCTGAAGGCACGCACCGCTGAGGAGTCGAGCGCCAATTAAGGCTGAAGACGGCACGCCAAATGGATGACTCTGACCTTTTGCGCTACTCTCGGCACATTCTGTTGCCAGAGGTTGGCGTCGAAGGTCAAACACGCATCAATCAAGCGCGTGTGCTGCTGGTCGGAGCGGGCGGCTTGGGCAGTGCCGCGGCCCTCTATTTGGCGGCCTCAGGGGTCGGACACATCACCCTGGTGGATGATGATGCCGTGGACTTGACCAATCTACAAAGGCAAATTGCCCACACCACGCAACGCGTCGGACAGTCCAAAGTGACGTCAGCCGCGCAAGCCATGCACGACCTCAACCCCAGCGTGCAAGTCCAAGCGGTGGCGCAGCGTGCAGACGCAGAATGGTTGGGTCAAACACTGGCGTCAATCGACCTGGTTTTGGACTGCTCGGACAACTTTGCCACGCGCCTCGAAGTCAACGCCGCCTGCGTGCAAGCGGCTAAGCCATTGGTTTGGGCTGCAGCGGTACAAATGGACGCGCAATTGGGCTGTTTCACACCGGGGCTCCAAGGCCCTTGCTACGCCTGCATTTTTCCACCAGAGGCAGGGGCGTCAGATGCAAACTGCGCAACCATGGGTGTTCTGAGTCCACTGGTCGGCGCCATCGGTAGCTTGCAAGCTGCGCTGGCCATCCAATGGTTGGCGCAAGACTCACTACTTGCACCCAACCCAATGGCTGGGAAGATGCTGATGGTTGACCTGCGCCGCTGGGACTTTGATCAAATTCGGGTCAGCGCACATCCAGCCTGCCCAGTGTGCCAAGGCCAGGCAGCTCAGCCCCATTGAAGGCCCATCAGCACGGGCCGTGGCGCAGGCGAAATGTGCGTGGGTATTCAGGTCGGGGGGAGGCAAAAATACCCACCCGTTGCGCGCGCGCGCTTCGCTCTAGGCTTTCGTAAATGCTTGGCCGGCCGCGCCAGACGTAGGCCCAAGCCAAACCCTCTGCGACCAGGCGTGCGCCGACATCTTGTCCGTCACGCCAAATCACCACCAGATCTCGACCGTACGTGTCGCGACCAAAGACCTGCACTTTGACGGGCTGGTTCAATACCCGCTCGGCCAATGCCTGCTTGGCCTCTCGGCCGCCTGCCTGGCATGACTCGGGCGCATCGATGCCAATGATGCGGGCTCGGATGCGGGTGTGGGTACTGGTGCGCAGCCACACGGTGTCACCGTCTGACACCCGGGACACGATTGCATCTAGGCTGGCTTGGGTTTGGCTCGGCCATTGCACCGGCTCAGTTGCCGATGCCGAGCCAATGAATGCCATCCCCCACAACAGGATCACGCGCACGCAGAGCTTCAAATCAGATGCCAGATGGTGCATGGAAGTTTTGAGGCCTAGACTCGACCGATGATTGAGGCGGTCACAATCAGTTCTTGCAGCATCGCTTGCGAAGCCGTACCTGAGACAGAGTAAGGATCAAACTTAGGCGTATCCGAGTACTTGAGCATGATCGAGGTATTCACCCGATTGAGGTTCACCAGGCCCATGGTCCAGCCGCTGAACTGTCTCTCTGTGATTTCTTCATAGCGCAACAAAACCACGTCTTTGTGACGCGGGTCACGCAAAATCAGCGCGTACAAGCGGTTGATCGCGTCGCGTCCACCCTCGATGCACTGCATAAATACGCCATCACCAAAACACAAAATACCAGTGATGCCTTCACTCGCGTTGTGTGTGCGAGCACTGGTTAATATTCCATCAATGGCTTTTTGATCATTGGGATCAACCGCCCGGCTTACATACAGCAATCGCACCAACATCATTGGCTCCTTGGGATCAGAGATAAAAACTCACGGCGCAAGTTTGCGTCTTTGAGGAAAACACCGCGCATGATCGAGTTGATCATGCGGCTGTCCATGTCTTTCACGCCGCGCCAACCCATGCAGAAATGGCTCGCCTCCATGACCAGGGCAATGCCATCGGGCTGGGTTTTTTCTTGGATCAAATCGGCCAGCTGAACCACCGCCTCTTCTTGTATCTGAGGGCGGCCCATCACCCACTCCGCCAGCCTTGCATACTTAGACAGGCCGATCACATTGGTGTGCTCGTTGGGCATCACGCCGATCCATACCTGTCCAATCACGGGGCACAAGTGGTGGCTACACGCGCTGCGCACCGTGATCGGCCCCACGATCATCAACTCATTCAAATGCTCGGCATTGGGAAACTCGGTGATTTCTGGCGGCTGCACATAACGCCCGTTGAAGACCTCTTTGAGGTACATCTTGGCCACGCGGCGGGCTGTGTTCTGCGTGTTGTGATCGTTCTCGGTATCAATCACCATGCTGTCCAGCACGGTTTGCATTTTTTCGCTGACTTCATCTAACAGCAAATCCAGCTCGCCAGCTTGAATCACATCAGCGATGTTGTCATTGGAGTGAAACCGCCGGCCTTGCGCCTTCAGCCGCTCTCGAATTTTGACCGATACAGGTACACCTTCGTCTTCAGGGGTGCTCATCCGTGTTTCCTTTGTACTTGTGAGACCCAATGCTAACCGCAAAAGTCGCAGCCTCAGACAACCGCGGAAGTTACCCCTAGTCGGTGTGAACGTTAGTACCTCTTGCCCATCAAAACCAGAGCCGCCCGCATGATGCCAAAGGCCAGCCAGTCGGCCAGTTTCGAGCGCCATGAACGCTGCGCCAAAGCCTCGTGGTCAAGCGGAGTGCTTTCACTCTCAACGGCCTGCAGCAATCGCCTCTGTAAAACGCCAGCCAGCGTCTCATCGTCGACCCAAACATTGGCCTCACGGGCCAACAACAGGCTCAACGGGTCCAAATTGCTGGACCCAACCGTGAGCCAACGCCCGTCAATCACAGCCACCTTCGCATGCAAATCAGAGCGTCGGTACTCGACGATGTTGACGCCTGCCCTGAGCAACGAAGGGTAAATCGGGCGTGCGACGTGATATTGCATGAAGTTTTCAAACTGCCCCTGAATCAAAACAGTGACCTGAACGCCTCGCCTAGCGGCTTGCCTCAGCGCACGCCGCAGCCGCTGACCTGGCACAAAGTAGGCATGGGCGAGCACCACGCTCTCACGCGCATGGCGGATGGCGCTCAGGTAAGCCCGCTCAATCTGGGTGCGGTGACGCAAGTTATCGCGCTCGACCCACAGCATGGCAAACCCCGCTCGGTCTGCCTCGGTGGCTTTGGAGGGTGCGTTGTGGCGTGCCATTCCGCTGGCATTGAGCGCGCGCCACTGGGCGCGCAGCACAGCCAAAGAGTTGCGCCATTTCCCCTGTCTCAGTGTCTGCATCGCCTTCAGGCGCCACCAAACGCGCACCATGCTGCGGGTCGCCGAAGCCACCAGTGGCCCTTTGAACTCGAGCGCAAAATCCAAGCGCGGCTGCTCCAACTCCTCGCCGTTGGCCGTCAAGTGGTCGTCCAACAAGTTAATCCCGCCGCAAAAGGCAACGCGCTGGTCGACGACCAGCAGTTTGCGATGCAGTCGACGCCAGTGACTGGGTATCAATAAGCTTGATCGCGTGCCCGGCGCAAAGATCTGCCACTGCACGCCCGCCTGACTCCAACGCAGTTGCCATGCCTGAGGCGGGACTTGACTGCCTACACCGTCAAACAACACACACACCTCTACCCCTCGCGTGGCGGCACGCTCCAGAGCTTCCATCACCGCCAAGGTTTGCCCTTTGAAAGAAACAATGTACGACTCCAGCAGGACTTGCTGATGTGCCGCATCAATCGCTGCAACCATCGCAGGGAACAGCGAGGCGCCACCTTCATGAAGGACAGCTTGATGACCCTGAGTCCAACCCGCCAATGGCTCCATCACCAGCGCCACTCCGTGATCAAAGGCAAATGATCGGACCAACGCGCCCACGCACGCCCGTGCGGCACGTTGGCAGACACCGGCTGCAAGCCCCTGGCATAAATGCGATCGAGCGACCAAACCGGCCACCGCGCTGGAAACGTGCGACACCTTTGCACAGCGGCCTCCAGCTTTAATTCAGCCATCGGAGCATGCAAGCGCCCGTGCCAGTCGTTGAAGTCGCCCATCACCACCAACGGCACTGTTTCACCAACGTGGTTGTCGACATAAGCAGCCAGGCGCTCGACTTGGCGCCAACGCGTTCCCGCCGAGAGACCAAGGTGCAACACAATGACATGCAACTCACCCCAAGGCGTCACCACAGCACTGTGTAAGAGGCCGCGTTGCTCCAGCCGGTGATCCGAAATATCTCGGTGACCCAGTCGCTGTAGCGGCCAGCGTGAAACCAGTGCGTTGCCGTGCTCGCCGTGACGGGTGACGGCGTTGGATGCGTAAACCGATGCAAACCCCGCGGGGGCTACCGCCTCAGCTTGATCAACCTCTGGCCAATGCGACCACTTCTGGGCGAACCGGCGGTTAAACCCTCTCACCTCTTGCAGACCCATGATGTCAACATCGAGGCCATCAATCGCTCGTTTGATGTTTTCAATTTCCAAGCGAGGTCGCCACACTGGCCCCTGCACGCCCTTGTGGATGTTGTAGGTTGCAATGCGAAGCCTGCGCTCAGCCATGGCTCGCTTGCACCGACTTGCCACCCCTTGGTGTTCGTGGGCAACGAGCAGCCAACTCCTCGATGGCCTTGGCGTTGGTTACCGAAAACACCTGATGCCGGGCGTCTTGCCAAGGCAACCAAACAAATGCTGTGTGCTCACGCGGGTGACAAGTCACTGGCAATCGACTGGGCACGCACAAAGAAAAGACATGCTCGGTGTTGTGCGTCACGTCGGGCGCGTACCTATGGGCATAGGCAGGATGAATCGCGTAGCAATTTTCGATTTGCCAATCAACCAGAACGTGACCTTCGGCTTCGCACAGCAGCCCCGTTTCTTCTTGTACTTCGCGCACTGCCGTGGCGCGGTAGGCCTCATCAGGCGCGTCCTTGCTGCCCGTGACTGACTGCCACGTGCCCATGTCAGCTCGACGAAGCAACAACACATCCAAGTCTGGCGTGTGTATGACGACCAACACAGACTCGGGAATTTTGTATGGGCGCAAAGCACCAGCAGCGGACATCAATCACTCTCAAACGTGTAACCAAACAAGCCGAGATTAACCCAAGCTGACCGTATTGGCACAGCATGGGCAAGGAGCCCTTGGGCTCGAATGCCTTGGGTGGCCAACGCAACCGCCCCCGATGTAGGGGGCGCAGCGCGCGTCACGCCTTGGCGAGTGCCGCCCCCTCAAAGGCGCGCACCGAGACCGGATAGGCCGGGGTTTTCACCCTCACCTGCATCGCACCGAAGCGAATGGGCGTTGCCTTCCCCGCGAGGCTCGCGGCCATTGCCCGCGCAGCGGTCATGATGGGCAGCACAAAGGGCAGGCCCTTGGGCGCTCCGGAGGGCTCTGCCGCACTTTCATATGCTGCGCAGTCACCCAACGCCAAGATGTGCGGATTCGATGTCTGCCCCCACTCATTGACCACAATGCCTCGCTCAATGGTCAAACCCGCGGCTTGGGCCAGTTGCACTCGGGGGCGCAAGCCCACCGCGCTGAGCACTACATCGGCTTCTACGCGGTCACCGCTTCGCAACACCAAGCTGTAACTCTGGTCAACTCCGCTTTGAACAACTTGCTCTGCGACATCACCCCAGTGAAACCGCACGCCCAAATCCATCAAAGCTTGCGCCATGGCTTGCCCTTGCTCGGCGTTGAGCCATTGCGCAACTGGCCATTGCCCTGGATCGATCACCTCAACCCGATGGCCAGCTGCTGCCAAGTCGTTGGCAAACTCTGAACCAATCAAACCCGAGCCAATGATGGCGACACGCGCAGACTCATGCACATCGAGCTTGCTTCGAAACACCTGGTAATCACGCCAATCGTTGACCGACAGCGCATGCTCTGCGCCAGGCATGGGCAGACGAACAGGATCGGCGCCAAGCGCCAAAACCAGTTCCTTGTACTCGAGCGCCCCCGAGCTGGTGTGCAACAGGCGCTTATCGGTATCTATGTGGCTTGCGTTGGTGTGGTTGATCAAGCCCACACCGAATTTGTCAGCTTGGACCTGGGCGTCAACCTGAATCAATTGATCCACGCTCTTCCCGAGCGCCAGCGCATTAGAGAGCATGGGCTTGCTGTAAAAGTCTGCGGCATCTGCACTCACCACGCGAATGGGAACCGCTGGGTCTTGCAGCCTCAACTCTTTCGCCAGGGTCCAACCGGCTAGGCCGGCACCCACAACCACGACGCTGTTTGGGTCTGATGCGTGGTGAAGTGCAGCCATCATTACACCTCTACCACTTCGAAGTCAGCCTTGGCAACGCCGCAGTCTGGGCACGCCCAATCCTCAGGCACATCGACCCACGCCGTACCCGGGGCAATGCCGTCTTCGGGACGTCCTGCTTGTTCGTCGTAAACAAAGCCACACACGATACACATATACGTTTTCATCTCTCACTCCTTCATGAATATTTGAATGTTGGGTTCGCCTTAGGCGGCGCGCAATGCGTCCAACGCCTGTTGGTAGTGGTTGGCGTGGCGCTCTTCGACTTTGGCAAGTG
>CBFIFT010000018.1:0-23293 GCA_965661935.1 Burkholderiaceae bacterium
ATGGCGGCAATCGCGCTGCGTTTGTCTTCAAAAATGTTGTCCTGACCCAGCTCTTGCAAAAACCCAATGCGTTGCCACAACGCCAAAACCTCTGAGCGTGGGCGATGGAAATACAAGTCCCCTCCCATGGCTCGGCGCTCTTTGAGCTCGCGCTGCCAAAGCTGTGCCCCGGCGTAGTCGATGAAGTTCATGCTCTTGGACATCACCAGCAAATGGCTGGGCGCGGCGGGCGCTTGTCGGAGTTGACGTAGGTTTTCGGCGACATGCGGCGTGGCACCAAAATAAACCTCGCCCTCCATACGCAGCAACTTGAGTTGTGGGCATTCAGGCAAGGCTTGTGTCTGAGGCTCAATGACGACAAACCGGCGGGGCTCGCGGCTCTGGTCAAAGCCCATCGTGCGCATGGCAGGCTTGGCCGTGCGCAGCAAAAAAGCAAAAAGACTCAGCAAGGTGCCCAGCAAGATGGCCACCTCCATGCGCAGGGTGATGGTGGCCAAAGCTGTGACTGCGGCAATCGCAAAGTCACGCCGATGCATGCGCCAAAGTTGCAGCCACTGATCCCAACCCATCAGGTTCCACGCCACCAAAATCAACAGGCCGTTGATTGCCGCCATGGGGATTTGGGCCAAGGCCTGAGCGCTCAAGCCCACCAACAACAACATAAATGCCGCAGATAGAACGGCTGCCAAGGGCGTTCTTGCACCAGCGTCGTAATTGGGCAACGATCTGTTCAGCGAGCCGCACGAAACGTAGGCCGAAAAGCAAGCGCCGACCATGTTCGACAAGCCTTGGCCAATGAACTCGCGGTTGGGGTCCAATGACTGACCAGAGCGGTCAGCCAAGACTTTCGCAATCGAAATCGTTTGACCCAAGGCAACCAAAGTAAGGGCGAACGCCACGCCCACCAACTCAGAGACGTTGTGGGTGTCGATTTGAGGCAGCCCGAAAGCCGGCCAAGGCGAGGGTACCTGTCCCACCAACTGCAAGGGCAGGGTGTCTGGCTGTACCAACGACCAACCCATCGACCACAGGGTTCCCAAGATCAAGCCCACCAACATGTGCGGCGCTCGCGGCCACCACTTTTTGCTCAGCAACGCGCTACCCAAGGTAACCAGTGAGACCCCAACCGCCGCGGCATTCACGTGGTCCCACAACAATGCGCTGGAATCCAGAGGCGTGACCAACGCGGCCATGTCAACGGCACCCCATCCCAACAAGTTGGGCAAAGCGTGGGTGGCAATCAACCAAGCCGCGCCGGAAGTGAAACCAAACAACGCCACAGGGGATATGAAGTTAGCCATGGCGCCCAGGCGAAAGGCGCCAATGAGCCACTGCATGGCGCCAACCATGAGGGTTGCGACCAGCACCAATTGAATGAACTCTGGTGAGCCTGGTTTGGCGATCGGCGAGAGCATAGCCAAAATGGCCAATGAAATTGTGTTGGTCGGGCCGGATGTGACATGCCAGCTTGAACCTGCCAACGCAGCCACAATCGTCGGGACGATGCACGTGTAAACGCCATATTCAACGGGCAGTCCAGCCAGCGCCGCAAATGCCACCCCTTGCGGCAGAGCCAGCACCATGCCCATCAAGCCAGCCATGGCGTCGGCACGCAGTTGCTGCGGGCCGAGTTGATTCAGCCATGGCCACCAACGCCAAAGCCAGCGCGCAGACTGGAAGGTGTGCGCACGATTCATGTCAGCGTTGAATTTGAAACACGGCAGTGCTTGCGCGAAGATTGGGCCAACGCCGCACCAACTCATCGCCGACCAAGCCAAACCCGTCTACCACCTTGAGGCCCAAGCCGCGGGCCAAAAGCTCAAAGTCAGCGTAAGTACCCACCCGAATGTTGGGCGTGTTGTACCACTGATAGGGCAGGCGTTTGGTGACCGGCATGCGGCCACGCATCACATCGAGCCGGTTTGGCCAATGGGCAAAGTTGGGAAACGCGACAATCCCCATTCTTCCCACGCGCACCGTCTCGCGCAGCATGGTCTCAGCGTTGCGCAGGTGTTGCAATGTGTCGATTTGCAAGACCACATCAAAGGCGTTGTCCTCAAAGAGGGTCAAGCCGTCTTCGAGGTTCAGTTGCAAGACATTCACGCCGCGTTTGGCACAGCCCAATACCTTTTCGTCGCTGATCTCAACGCCATAGCCCGTGCAGCCTCTGGCCTTGGTGAGGTAGGCGAGCAACTCACCGTCCCCGCAACCCAAGTCCAACACGCGCGCGCCCACCGGCACGTGCTCAGCAATCGCTCGGTACAGCGTATGCGTGCTCACAACGCCACCTTTTGAGTAAAGTATGTTTTCACCAGCTGGTGGTAACGCGGGTCGTCCAACAAAAAAGCGTCGTGGCCGTGTGGCGCATCGATCTCCGCGTAGGTGACATCTTTGGCGTTGTCTACCAGCGCCTTCACAATTTCTCGACTGCGCGAAGGAGAAAAGCGCCAGTCAGTGGAGAAGCTCACCACCAAAAAGCCGGCCTGCGCGCCACTCAAGGCCTCGCTCAGGCTGCCACCATGAGCGCTCGCGGGGTCGAAATAATCCAGCGCGCGAGTCGTCAGCAAATAGGTATTGGCGTCAAAGTATTCTGCGAACTTATCGCCTTGGTAGCGCAAATAACTCTCGATCTGGAATTCAACATCTTGGGTGGAGTACAAGTACGCCAAGCGCTCTTCGTCTGATGACATGGGGTCGCTCAAAACCTGCAGCGCGCGACCGAACTTTTCATTCATCACGTCATCGCTCAAATACGTGATGTGGCCAATCATGCGGGCAATGCGCAAGCCTCTTCTTGGTAGCGTGTCGTGCAAGCGGTACTGGCCGCCATGAAAGTCTGGGTCTGTGACGATGGCGCGGCGTGCAACTTCATTGAATGCAATGTTTTCGGCTGTGAGGTTGGGTGCGCTCGCAATGACCACAGAATGGCGCACGCGTTCTGGGTACTGCAACGTCCACGACAGCGCCTGCATGCCGCCCAAACTGCCACCCATAACAGCAGCCAGTTGCTCAATGCCCAGGGCCTCTACCAAGCGTGCTTGCGCGTGGACCCAATCCTCAACGGTGACAACCGGAAAATCCGCCCCCCATGCCGCGCCAGTTTGGGGGTTCAAAGTTGTCGGGCCACTTGAGCCAAAACAAGACCCCAAATTGTTCACCCCGATCACAAACCACTGGTTGGTATCGACCGCCTTTCCCGGGCCTACCATGCTGTCCCACCAGCCCGCGCTTTTGGCTTTCACTTGACCATTGGCGTCTGCATACACCCCCGCAACGTGGTGCGATGCATTCAGCGCATGGCAAATCAGCACGGCATTGTCGCGCTGCTCGTTCAGCTCGCCATATGTCTCATAGGCCAGCGTGAAGCCCGGCAAGGTGCGCCCACACGCCAGCTCAAGCGGCTGCTCGAATGCCATCGATTGGGGCTGGGCAAAAATCATGCAGGGTAATCAGTAGGTAAAAAGTGCCTCGTGGGTGGCCGCTTGGGGCCTCAAAAGGTCCGCCAGAACACAGCGGATCAGTATAGCAACAAGGGATTCGGCGGCCTCGAGCACCAAACGGGCGCGTTGTTTGCTTAAAACGGTGCACCAAGCGCAAACACGCACCTTTTTGAAGAATAGGGCGTGCGTCTTGCACCAAAAATAAACACAAATCACGGCGGTTGAAATGGATGCACTAAAACAGGGCGTAGATGCTTTTTTTATTTTGATGGGCGGCATCATGGTGCTAGCCATGCACGCGGGCTTCGCATTCCTCGAGTTGGGCACGGTGAGGCGCAAAAGCCAAGTGAACGCACTCGTCAAAATTTTGGTCGATTTTTCAGTTTCGGCCCTGGTTTATTTTTGCGTGGGCTACTCAGTGGCTTACGGCACGCATTTTTTCGTGAGTGCCGAGGTATTGGCGCAATCCAACGGCTATGACTTGGTCAAGTTTTTCTTTTTGTTGACATTTGCCGCCGCCATACCGGCGATCATCTCGGGTGGCATCGCAGAGCGTGCCCGCTTTGGACCTCAATTGATCGCTACTGCGGTGATCGTGGGCTTGATCTACCCCTTGTTTGAGGGCGCCATTTGGAACGGCAACTTCGGCATTCAAGCCTGGATTGAGCGCACCTTTGGTGCGGCCTTTCATGATTTTGCCGGCTCGGTTGTCGTGCATGGCGTCGGCGGATGGATTGCGCTGCCTGCGGTGATGCTGCTGGGCGCGCGCTACAACCGCTATCGAAAAGATGGCACGCTGGCCGCACACCCTCCATCAAGTATCCCGTTCTTGGCGCTGGGCTCCTGGATTCTGTGCGTGGGCTGGTTTGGCTTCAACGTGATGAGTGCTCAAACCGTGGACTCTATTTCGGGGCTGGTTGCGGTGAACTCTTTGCTCGCCATGGTTGGCGGCACGCTGGCGGCGCTGGTTGCTGGACGCAATGACCCAGGCTTTGTTCACAACGGCCCCTTGGCGGGTTTGGTCGCGGTTTGCGCCGGCTCGGACATCATGCATCCTTTGGGCGCCTTGGCAACCGGGGTGGTTGCAGGGTTGCTGTTTGTTTGGCTATTCACCCTGGTTCAAAACCGCTGGCGCATTGACGACGTGTTGGGCGTTTGGCCATTGCACGGGCTTTGTGGCACCTGGGGTGGCATCGCGGCTGGCGTCTTTGGTCAAACGAGCTTAGGCGGCTTGGGTGGCGTCACCATTGGGGCCCAAGTGGCGGGCACCTTGATGGGAGTGGTTTGGGCTGGCCTTGGCGGCTTGGTGGTCTACGGTGTGCTCAAGGCCGCGCTGGGCTTGCGGCTGGACCCCGAAGAAGAATATCAGGGTGCAGATCTGACCATCCACCAAATTTCTGCCTCTCCAGAGCACGAAACAAGCTGGTAAACCCCAAACATTCGAGGTGCGGGCCGGGCTGAAAAAGCCTGACCCGTCTGCAATCTGCAACAAAAAGAGCCTGTTCTACCGCCCGTCAGGCTTTTTTTTGCTCACAACCCGCATAGCGATCCCATTTTTTGTGCATTCGCAGATAATCTGTAAACGTGCAACGAAATGGCAACAAGCCGTTGCACGGGTGGTGATTGGATTTTTGCGCGGGCCCATTGGATTTCGAGGCTGGACTCCCTTCGCTGAGTGATGTATTTTTTTCGAGGAGTCCCGTGATGGGCAACAAACTCTATGTCGGCAACCTTCCTTATTCGGTGCGCGACGACGATCTGAACCAAACCTTTTCTGAGTACGGTCAAGTGACCAGTGCCAAAGTCATGATGGAGCGCGACACCGGTCGCTCTAAAGGCTTTGGTTTTGTTGAAATGGGCAGCGATGCTGAAGCCCAGTCAGCCATTGAAGGCATGAATGGCCGTGACATGGGCGGCCGCGCGCTCGTGGTGAACGAGGCCCGCCCCATGGCTCCCCGCCCACCCCGCACAGGTGGTTTCGGTGGCCCCCGCGGCGGTGATCGCGGCGATGGCGGCTTCCGCAGCCCCTATGGCGGTGGCAACCGCCGAGGCGGCGACGACTACTGATCTGTCGCAGTCTGACGAAAACCCGGCACAAGTTGCCGGGTTTTTTTTGGCTATGAGCGCAGACGCGGCTTTCTGGGTTGCCGTGAGAAAAATCGGTCAAACCAAGCACTGGGCATCCACTTCAGAAGCCAAGCCACCACGGCCATTGGCCAAGGAATCACAGCGGTCGCCTGACCGCGAGCGATTGCCTTTTGAGCGCGCTTTGCGAAGGCCGACGCAGACATCAAAAACGGCATTGAAAATGGGTTGTTTTGCGTCAACGGTGTTTCGACGTAACCGGGCAAAATTGCGCTGACGCGCACACCCGTTCCAAGCAATTCCGCGCGCAAGCTTTCACAAATCACCGCGCAAGCGGCCTTGCTGGAGCTGTACGCAGCGTGTCCTGGCACACCCCTGATGCCAGCGACACTTGAAATGGCGACCAATCGCCCCGAGCCACGCTTGCGCATGGGCGCAACAAAGGGCCCCAGCGTGTGCACCACGCCCATGACATTGGTGCGCCAAATTTGCTCAAATACCGGCCAATCTTTGGGATCTTCGATTTGCACGCCATGGCTGATGCCAGCGTTGGCGATAACCACATCTGGCAAGCCAACTTGCTGAAGGCAGTTTTCAGCCATGGACTGCATTTGTTTGGCGTCAGCCACATCGGCTTCGAAACAGTGGATTGAAACGCCGAGTTCAGCATGGGCCGCCAGGTGCTGGTTGAGTTTGGCTCTGTCTCGGGCAACCAGAACCAATCTCCAGCCTTGCGCTGCATATGTTTGTGCCAGCGCCCACCCGATGCCGCTCGAGGCACCGGTGATCAGCACCAAGGGGCTCATAACGGTTCTGGCTCGCCATGGGGCTGTCGCCACACCACACGGCCTTCTAGCTGCAAGACGCCGCTGCTTTGGTCGTACTGCATGCGCTCGCCACTCAAACGCTGCTGCCCTTTGTATAAGGTGACGGGCTGGTCAGAGCTCACTCGGGCCAGGTCGTTATCAATCAGCAATTGCTCACCCAAAAACAACAACTTGTCTGCTTTGTTCGATGCGTCTTGAGGCACTTTTTCGACCCGCGCTTGTCCCATCAATCGGTATTGCGTTTGCTGGTCGTTGACCCACATGCGATTGGCATTGGCATTCACCACCGATGGCTTGGAAGGCGTGCGCTGAAAGGCTGTGACTTGGGCGTCATCCACCCACATGGATCCGTCAGCCGGTTCGCGCAAAGCCCGCGTACCCGTAACCGTAGAGCGCAAGCGCCCGCCAGGCTCATAAGTACGAGCCACAAAGTCGGTCAGCACCAATTCGGGTTCTGCCGCGGCAGGGCGGGCGGCGTCGGCGCGCGCAGATCCCTGCGAGGCACTCAAAAGCCAAAACGACCACGCGGCCAGTCCACCCACCACGGCAATGGGCAACATCGCCCAAAGCATGTCGACCCCTGAGCGCTGAGGCAAAGAGCGCGCAGCCATCAGCGCAATGCCTCGTCGAGCAGGCGGCGGTAATGCCCGCTGGCCGTCAGCAATACGTCGCACAGCGCGCGCACAGCGCCGTGTCCGGGTAACGCGTCTGGTACCCAGTGCGCGCGGGCCAAACACTCTGCATGCCCACTGCGAGGCACACACGCAAAGGCGGCGCGGGTCAACAAGGGCAAATCAGGCCAGTCATCTCCCATCGCGGCGGCGGCCGACCAATCCAGTGACAATTCGCTCAAAATGGCCTCAGCTGCGGGCAGCTTGTCTTCGGTGCCAAAAACCGCATGAACCACACCGAGCGCAGCAAGCCTCGTGCGCAAGGCCCCGCTGTCTCGGCCAGTGATGACGGCAGGCGTGATGCCTGCCGCTTGCAACAACTTGATGCCATGACCATCGAGCGTGTTGAAGCGCTTCATGGCTTCACCCGCCTCGCTGAATAGCAATCCGCCGTCAGTCAACACCCCATCGACGTCCAAAAAGACAACCCGCACGGACTGAGCGCGCATCAACAACTCTGGGCCAACTTGGGGCTGAGGGGGCACCGGTTTGGGCATCTCTTGCATCAAATCACCTTCGCTCTCATCAAGTCATTGGTGTTGATCGCACCGACCAATACGCCCTGTGCATCGACCACCAAGACGCTGGTGATGGAGGCCGACTCCATCAGCTCAGCAGCCTGAGCAGCCAGCGCATCTGGACCAATGGTCTTGGGCGCTTCGTGCATGACATCTTGGGCACTCACCTCGCGCAAATCGACGCCTCTCTCTAGGGCCCGACGCAAGTCGCCGTCGGTGAAAATGCCCAACACCCGTCGCTGCGCATCGACGATGGCCGCGGCGCCTAAACCCTTGGCGCTCATTTCTTGAACCAACTTGCCAAATCCATCCTCTGGCGCGACCGCAGGCAAGGCGTCGCCCTGGCGCATGAGGTCTCGCACCAGAGTCAGCAGTTGCCGACCCAACGCCCCCCCAGGATGACTGCGCGCGAAGTCTTCGGGGCGGAACCCTCGGGCGTCGAGCAACGCCATAGCCAAAGCGTCGCCCAAAGCCATTTGTGCCGTGGTGCTTGCAGTTGGAGCGAGGTTGTGCGGACAAGCCTCTTGTGCGACGCCACTGTTGAGAACCCGGTCTGCATGGCGGGCCAAGCTGCTGTGTGGCTGCCCTGTCATGCCAATCAACACGGCACCCAAACGCTTGATAAACGGCAATATCGCGTTGAGCTCATCACTCTCGCCGCTGTTGCTGATCGCCAGCACCACATCGTCGGCCGTGATCATCCCCAAGTCACCGTGACTGGCCTCTGCTGGGTGAACGAAGAAGGCAGGGGTTCCAGTTGAAGCCAAAGTCGCCGCCATTTTGGTGCCGACATGTCCGCTTTTGCCCATACCCATCACCACCACACGACCCTTGGCAGCGAGGATGGCTTGAACCGCCTCGACGAAATCTTGGTCGATGCGCGGCAACAATGCGACGACCGCTTGGGCCTCGATTTCAAGCGTGGCCCGAGCCACGGCTTGGATTTGCATGGATTGTTCGTTCGGCGTCGTTTTCATCGCTCTATTATCATCGCTTGCTCGCACGACGGCATGGGCGTGGCGTTAACATAACCCCATGAACGCCTTTGACCTGACCTTGCTCTATTTGCTCACAGCCGTGTTGGGCGTGGTCGCATGTCGATTGGCCAAGTTGCCACCCATTTTGGGTTACCTGCTGGTGGGCGTGATCATCGGGCCCAACACACTTGGCTTGGCGCAAGACAACCCTGGCATCCGCTACTTGGCAGAGTTTGGCGTGGTGTTTTTGATGTTCGTGATTGGTCTTGAGTTCAGCCTTCCCAAGCTCATGACCATGGGCAAATTTGTCTTTGGGTTGGGGACCGCTCAAGTACTCTTAACCATGACGTTGACTGCGGCCGGCTCGCTGGCGCTGGCCGCTCTGATCCCAACGTGGTGGGACATTGGATGGCAAACCGCTTTGGCGCTGGGTGGCATCATGGCCATGAGCTCAACCGCGATTGTGATCAAAGTGACATCTGAGCGCGCTGAGTTGGAAACCGAACACGGCAAGCGTGTGGTCGGGATCTTGTTGTTCCAAGACTTGGCTGTGGTGCCCTTGCTCGTTTTGATACCAGCTTTGGGCTCTTCGCCTGATTCCATGGCCTGGGGCATTGGCTTGGCCGTCGTGAAGGCCTCTGCTTTGCTGCTGCTTTTGCTAACAGGCGGTCAGCGGGTGCTGAGGTGGTGGCTGCGTTTGGTCGTGAAACGTCGCAGCGAAGAACTGTTCATGCTCAACTTGTTGCTCATCACGCTGGGTTTGGCATGGTTGACTGAGCACGCGGGTTTGTCGTTGGCTTTGGGCGCTTTTGTTGCTGGCATGTTGATTTCCGAGACCGAGTTCAAACACCAAGTGGAAACGGATATCAAGCCGTTTCATGATGTCTTATTGGGCTTGTTTTTCATCACGATTGGCATGCTGCTCGACTGGCGCATCGTCTGGGAACGCTGGCCATTGGTGCTGTTGCTGCTGGCGTTCTCGATTGGCTTCAAGTTGTCTTTGATCACAGCGCTCACTCGGCTGTTTGGCGCGTCTTTAGGAACTTCATTGAGAGTCGGCCTTTATCTGGCCCAAGGTGGCGAGTTCGGTTTTGTGTTGTTGACCTTGGCGTCCGAACAGGCGCTGGTGCCACCTCAACTGCTCAACCCCATTTTGGCGTCGATGGTCATATCCATGATCGCGACACCTTTCATCATTGAGTACAGCAACGGTTTTGTGATGCGCGTAGCCGGCAGTGACTGGCTATTGCAGTCTCTGCAAATGACCAGCATCGCCAAGAAGGCCATGTCCGCTGACCGGCATGTCGTCATCTGCGGTTTTGGACGCAGCGGGCAAAACCTGGCTCGCATGCTCAGCGCCGAGGGCATTCCCTACATGGCACTTGACCTTGACCCAGATCGAGTCAAAGAGGCTGCGGCTGGTGGTGACTCGGTGGTCTATGGCGACGCTGCTCGCTTACAGGCCTTGATGGCAGCAGGCCTAGCCAGAGCCAGCGCGGTGGTTGTAACGTATCCAGACACCCACACCGCACTCAAGGTGTTGGCCAACACCAAAGCGCATGCCCCACACGTGCCTGTGATCGTGCGCACAGTGGATGACCGCGACCTAGACACACTCATGCGGGCTGGAGCCACCGAAGTGGTCCCCGAGATTGTTGAGGGCAGCCTGATGCTGGCTTCCCATGCATTGGCGTTGGTTGGTGTGCCAGTGCGCAAGGTTTGGCGCCAGGTTCAGTCACAACGCGAGGCTCGCTACAAGCTGTTGCGCGACTATTTCCATGGCGCCGACGACGACACAGTCGAGGAAGTCGATCAAGAGCGCCTGCGAACCGTGGTCTTGCCCACAGGCGCGCACAGCGTCGGACGGAGCTTAGGCAGCCTGGCATTGGACGGACTGGGTGTGCGCCTGATGGGCTTGAGGCGCAAGGGTCAGTCCGTTGGGCCCGTCGATGACGAATGGGTACTTTGCGAGCAAGACGTGTTGGTGCTCAGTGGCACGGTTGCTGAATTGGCGCTGGCCGAAGAGCGCTTGCTAAAGGGATAAAGAATGAAGCCTTCGACACAAATCAGCGACTACTTGCGGGCGCACATCAGGACGGTGCCCAATTGGCCGGTACCCGGCGTGCAGTTTCGCGACATCACGCCCCTGTTGCAAAACCCCCAAGTGTTTCGCGCACTGGTGGATGCATTGATCGAACATTTCAAGATGCCGCAGCACGCCCCTGACGTGATCGCTGGGCTAGATGCCCGCGGATTCATCATCGGCTCGGCGGTGGCTTATGGGCTAGGCGTTGGGTTTGTCCCGATTCGAAAGAAGGGGAAACTGCCGTTTGACACCCTGGAAGAGACTTATGCGCTCGAGTATGGCAGCGCCACCGTCGAGCTGCACGCCGATGCTTTTCAAGCTGGGCAGCGGGTGGCATTGCTCGACGACTTGATTGCAACTGGGGGCACGATGATGGCGGGCAAACGACTGATTGAGCGCCTGGGTGCCGTCGTTGTTCAAGGGGCCGCCATTGTTGACTTGCCTGACTTGGGCGGCAGCCAGCGCCTGCGCGATGACGGGCTTGAGCTGTTTACGTTGCTTGAGTTTGATGGCCATTGAATGGCAAGGCCATTACTTGCCAATACAGAATTTCGAAAAGATTTCACCCAGCAAGTCGTCCGCAGTAAAGACGCCCGTGATGTCACTGAGCTGTTGTTGAGCCAAGCGCAACTCTTCGGCCAGCACATCTAGCTGCATGCCGGCTTGGGCCAGGAGCTCGTTGGCAGCGGCAAAGTGCGTACCCACACCATGCAGCGCGTCAACGTGGCGTTGGCGCGCGGAGAACAAGCCCTCAGAAGTGGTCTGCCAACCCACCGACTGCAGCAGGCACTGGCGCAACTCTTGCAGCCCATCGCCGGTTTTTGCTGATAGCCAAACCCCACTCTGTGTCGATGCAGATCGCTCTTGTGCGGCCACATCAGATTTATTCCAAACGTGGATGGTTGGCACATGCTGCGGCAGCTGTGCGTACAAGGCCTCATCTCGGGCTTGTGCCTGAGGGTCTTGCAGGCGCGTGCCATCGTGTACAAACAAGACAACGTCGGCCTGGTCAATTTCGCGCCACGCCCTCGCAATGCCGATGCGCTCAACCGGGTCCTCGGTGTCACGCAGACCCGCGGTGTCCAACACGATCAACGGAACACCCTCAATTTGTATGGACTGGCTGACAACGTCTCGGGTCGTGCCCTCAACCTCTGTCACGATCGCCAACTCGGCACCCGCAAGGGCGTTCAAGATGGAGCTTTTGCCTGCGTTGGGTTGACCTGCAATCACGACCTTCAGACCCTCTCTCAGCAACGCGCCTTGGCGTGTTTGTGCGAGAACTTGAGTCAATTGGCTTCTGAGTGCGTCCAGTTGGCCTTGCGCATCGCCTTGCTGTAAAAAATCTACTTCTTCTTCGGGGAAATCCAAGGTCGACTCAACCAGCATGCGCAACTTGATGAGGCCTTCGAGTAAATGGTTGACCGCCTGCGAGAACGCACCGTTTAAGCTGCGCGCGGCGCCCTTGGCTGCGGCCTCCGTCGACGCATCTATCAAATCACTGACGGCCTCTGCCTGTGCCAAGTCCATTTTGTCGTTCAAAAACGCACGCTGTGTGAACTCTCCAGGCTGGGCCAACCGCAGGTGGGGGAGCAATGGGGCGGCCCCATCGGGGGTCAAGGATTGAGCCAACTCAAGGCAGCGCGCCAACAACAAGCGCATGACCACAGGACCACCGTGGGCTTGGATCTCAAGCACGTCTTCACCAGTGTAAGAATGCGGCGCTGGAAAGTAGATCACCAAGCCTTGGTCAAGGGCTTGGCCTCGCGCGTCTGGCAAGGGCAAGTAGGTGGCGTGCCTGGGTCGCAATTCGCGCCCGAACCACGCCAGCGTCAGGGGGCGTAGGTCTTTGCCGGACACCCGCAATATGCCCACCGCACCTTTGCCTGCTGGCGTGGCCAAGGCAACGATGGGGTCAAGCTGAGATGCATTCATGAGGCCAGCGGCAGGCCAGTGCAAACTGGCCGAGCCGGTTTAGGTATCAACGAAACTTGGGCAAGTTGATCTTCAGCTTCACACCCATGCGGTGATTGATGTGCCACTGCTGAATGATGGTCAAGGTGTTGTTGGTGACCCAGTACAGCACCAAACCGGCCGGAAACTGGAAGAACAAAACCGAGAACGCCAAAGGCATCAACCACATCAATTTGGCCTGCAAGGGGTCTGGCGGCAATGGGTTCAGCGCTGTTTGCAACAGCGTCGTGAGGGTCATGATTGCAGGCAACACAAACCATGGGTCTTTGCTAGACAAGTCTGTGATCCAGAGCGCCCACGGTGCGTTGCGCATTTCAACGCTGGACAGCAACACCCAGTAAAGCGCAATGAAAACAGGGATTTGGACCATGATTGGCAAACAGCCACCCAATGGATTGACTTTTTCCTCTCGATAAATGCGCATCATTTCTTGCTGCATTTGCTGAGGACTGTCTTTGAGGCGAGCCCGCATCTCTGTGATTCTGGGGTTCAAGGCCTTCATCTTCGCCATGCTTCGATAGGCTTGTGCATTCAGCCAGTAAAACGCAGCTTTGATCAATACCACCAGCAACACAATGGACCATCCCCAGTTGCCCGCGAATGCGTGGATTTTTTCTAGCAGCCAGTACAAAGGCTTGGCCAGCACAGCGACGATGCCGTAGTCTTTGACCAGCTCAAGGCCAGGGGCGATGTTTTCCAAGATTTTTTCTTCTTGTGGACCCATGAAGAGGCGCCCATCAAACTGGATGCTCGCGCCAGGGGCAAGCGTTCCCAAGTCGACCAGGCTACCAACCGCGTAGAGGGGCTGCTGCGCAGAGCCGACAGCGCGCGCAAAATGCTCGCGTGCAATTCCGGCGTCCATCAACCACGCCGAGGCGAAGTAATGCTGGACCATGGCGATGTAGCCATCGTTTGTGTTCTTCACGTAATCGGCGGAGCCATCAGCGATGTCCTCAAACTCGATTTTTTGAAACTTCTTTTCTTCGCTGTAAACGGCTGGGCCGGTGAACGTCGTGTAGAACGGAGTGGCTGAGTCACCAGTCTGGCTGTCTCGCACCAGCTGCATATACAACTGTGCTGGAAGCGGGTCGCCTGAGCGGTTGGTCAACTCGTGTGATACATCGACCAAGTAGTCACCACGGCGCATGGTGTAGGTCTTCACCAATTGCAGGCCCCCCACCACCGGCGAAGTAAAGCGGGCAACCAGCGTATCTTGCCCATCTTTGAGCGTGGTCTCACCTTCTTGCCACGTCATCAGCGCCTTGTGGTTGGGCGCATCTTGACCCGCCACACCCGACTGGGCCACATAGGTGTGCACATTGTCTTTGCGCATCAGAACCAATGGCGTGCTGTTTTCACCAGCACCACCTAGCTCGGTCGCGTGTTTGCGCAAGACCGCGCCCACCACGGTTCCACCTTCCGTGTCCAAGGTCAGCTTCAAAACATCAGTCACGAACTCAATGCGTTGCCCCACTTGGGCATCGCCACTGGCTTGCGAGGCAATGGCTTGTGCGGAGGCCTTGGCCTGTGGCACATCAGAATTGGCCTGTTTCGGCTTGCTGGAAGCCTCAGTTGCGCTAGGGAAAAACAACGCCGCTTGGCCATTGTGCACTTGCCAGCGGTCCCACAGCATCACCAAAGACAGTCCAAAGACCACCCACAACAATGAACGACGAATGTCTGTCATGACAACTCTTTTTCTTTATTTGAAGTTAAGGCCCGCCCGAAAAAGCGGGGCTCGGAAGGTACGGGATCGTGCCCACCCTCACACCAGGGGTTGCAGCGACCAATTCGACATGCCGCTAGGTAAGCGCCTTTGGCAGCACCATGTTGCTCCAAAGCCTGAATGGCATATTGGCTGCACGTTGGCTCAAACCGGCAATCATTCCCCAACCAAGGGCTGAGCAGCAACCGATAGCCTTTGACCAAGCCAATCAATGCTGTACGCGCGATGGCCACGGTCAATGACTCCTGGCTTGCACGGCACGTGTGATCAAGGGCTCAAGCTCAGCGCGCACCGCACGACGCAACACATCTGACCACGCACTCACGAACAACTGGGTGTCAAATGCGCGCCGCAAGCGCACAACCATAGCCAAGCCTTGATCAGCCAGCGCTGGCTGATTTTCTTGCAAACTTTGCGCCGCCAATGCGTAGATTTGTCGCCGAATGCCATTTCTGGTGACCGCGCGCTTGGCCCACCGCTTGGGCAGTACCACACCCGCCCAAAGACCCTGAGGTTGAGCAAAGGCGGCTGGGGTCGTGCGAAGCACATGCACGGCGAAATGGCTTGATTGGGCCGCCGCAGGCCGAGCCATGACCAAAGTGAATTGGCGCTTGTCGAGCAGCTTTTTAAGCCGGTCATCACGCGGCACAACCACCATGTCTCAGAGGCCCGCAGACAGGGCGCAATGAAACACTTAGACAGCCAAGCGCTTGCGGCCTTTGGCGCGACGGGCGCGAATGACCGCGCGACCGCCACGGGTCTTCATGCGGACCAAAAAGCCGTGGGTGCGTGCGCGGCGAATTTTAGAGGGCTGATATGTGCGTTTCATAATGCAAAGCTTTCTGATTCATGGTGTAGGTGGGTCAACCGTGACCTACCCGGGTATTTGAGCCGACTGTGCAAACGGCCCGGTGTCGGAACGACAACCTGGCGCAGCAACACGCCCCGTCCGGTGTGTGACACCACGGGACTACCCAGCGCAGAACCCATGATTATCGCAAATTCTGAGGCGTTCTACAAAATGTCGATGTGGATTGTTCAAAACCCGAACCCGTAACCCGAAACAAACCACATGAACCGGTGCCCATTGAGGCATGTGGTGGTTGACCGATATGGGCTTTCAAGCGCTCACCATGCTCACTTCGGCAGATTGTCACGCGGAGGCAATTATGGACTTCCCTAGGTTGTGGATAAGTTGCTTTTCGTGGCTATAATCCATCCCTCTTTGAGAAACCTATCCACAGAAATATTTTCGGTCTCCGCTCCTTCATGTCCACCCAACCTGCGCTCCCAACTGCCCAAGATCTTTGGAGCCAGTGCGTCGACCATCTGGCCCTAGAAATACCTGAACAACAGCTCAACACTTGGCTCCGCCCCTTGGTGGTAGCACCTCAGTCCCACGCCAGCTGCTTGGTGTTACAGGTCGGCAATCGGTTCAAACTGGATTGGATTCGCAGCCAGTATCTGGAGCGCATACGCAAGACTTTGTCGGCCTTGGTCTCAGACCCCCCAAGTATTGAGTTAGCACTTACTCAGCGAGCAGGGCCCGTTGCTAAAGCACCTTTGGATGCAAACCCACCCCTCAGCCCACGCCCTGCAACCATTGAGGCGAGTGGGCCCATGCACCGCCCTATGGGGGGAGGGTCAAGCCATCGCCTCAACCCCAACTTAACGTTTGAGACGTTGATTGAAGGCACTGCCAACCGCATGGCGCGCGCGGCTTCGATGCACGTGGCGAGCCAATTGGGGCACTTGTACAACCCGCTTTTTGTTTACGGTGGCGTCGGTGTGGGTAAGACCCACTTGATGCACGCCATCGGTAACCAGCTGCTGGGGGACCGCCCTGAATCCAAGGTTCTCTACATCCACGCGGAGCAGTTTGTGTCTGATGTGGTCAAGTCCTACCAGCGCAAGGCTTTTGACGAGTTCAAGGACCGCTATCACTCTCTGGATTTGCTGCTGATTGATGACGTGCAGTTCTTCGCCAATAAAGAGCGCACACAAGAAGAGTTTTTCAACGCCTTCGAAGCTCTGCTCGCAAAAAAGTCACACATTGTGTTGACCAGTGACACATACCCCAAAGGCTTGGCGGATATTCATGAACGGCTGGTCTCCCGGTTTGACTCAGGCCTGACGGTTGCGATCGAGCCGCCAGAGCTTGAAATGCGCGTCGCGATCTTGATGAAAAAGGCTGCCCAAGAGGATGCCGCCATGCCAGAGGATGTGGCCTTTTTTGTCGCCAAAAATGTGCGCTCCAATGTGCGCGAGCTCGAGGGGGCGTTGCGTAAAATTTTGGCCTACTCGCGCTTCAACCAAAAAGAGATTTCTATCGCATTGGCCAAGGACGCGTTGCGCGATTTGCTGTCGATCAAGAACCGTCAAATCACTGTCGACAACATCCAAAAGACGGTTGCTGATTTTTACAAGATCAAAATCTCCGACATGTACAGCAAACGCCGGCCCGCCAGCATCGCTAAGCCACGTCAAGTAGCCATGTATCTGGCCAAAGAGTTGACGCAGAAAAGCCTGCCTGAAATCGGTGATTTGTTCGGTGGGCGAGACCACACCACCGTGCTCCATGCGGTGCGAAAAATCAGCGCTGCGAGAAGCCAAGACACCGAATTGAATCAAGCGCTGCATGTGCTTGAGCAGACGCTCAAAGGCTGATCGCGATGGTATGTGCCGCCGGGGCTTATTTAATCCTCAATTCAGCCTTCAAAACCGCGTCAATGGTCGGTTTTCGGGTGAAAATAGCGGGTGGTGTGCCTCGGGCCTTTGGATCGTCTACCGTTGACCCTCCGGCCTTTGAATTCAAGGACTAGCAATGATCGTTTTCAAATCAACCCAAGACCAAGTTTTGTCAGCTCTGCAATCCGTCAGTGGCATCGTAGAGCGGCGGCACACGTTGCCTATTTTGGCCAATGTCTTGATTCGCAAGACCCAGGGTCGAGTTGAGCTGACCTCAAGCGACTTAGAAATACAAATCCGCACCACGGCCGAACTCGGTGGTGATGAGGCTGATTTTTCAACCACGCTGGGTGCTCGCAAGTTGATTGATATTTTGCGCACCATGCCTGCCGATCAAAGCGTCACGCTTGAGGCCAACGCGGGCAAAGTCTTACTCAAGGGCGGCAAAAGCCGCTTCACGCTGCAAAGCCTGCCTGCTGCTGATTTCCCCCTGGTTCAAGAGGCGCCCAGTTTTGGGCCGCAATTCTCGATTCCACAGCAAACCCTCAAAAAGCTCATGGGCCAAGTCGCCTTTGCGATGGCTGTGCATGACATCCGCTACTACCTCAACGGTATTTTGTTTGTGGCTGAAGGCACGCGCCTCACATTGGTCGCCACCGATGGTCACCGCATGGCGCTGGCCGCTGCAGACCTCGAGTCAGAGGTACCCAAACAAGAGGTCATCTTGCCCCGCAAGACCGTCTTAGAACTCCAGCGTTTGCTCAGCGACAGTGAAGGCGACATTCAGCTGCAATTCGCCAGCAACCAAGCCAAGTTCTCGTTCGGTGGCATGGAGTTTGTCACCAAGTTGGTCGAGGGCAAGTTTCCCGACTACAACCGCGTCATCCCCAACAACCACAGCAACCAATTGACATTGGGGCGGGCCGCATTGTTGTCGGCGCTGCAGCGCACCGCCATCATGACCACAGATAAGTTCAAGGGCGTGCGGCTGAACCTAGAGCCAGGCAGCCTGCGCGTCGCAGCCAGCAACCCTGAACAAGAAGAGGCCACCGATGAGCTCGATGTTGATTACGGCGGCGATGCCATTGAAATCGGCTTCAATGTGGTTTACCTCATGGATGTGCTCACGCACATGAGCCAAGACATGGTGAACATCAGCTTGGCTGATGGCAACAGCTCGGCACTCATCACCATCCCCGAACAAACCGACTTCAAATACGTGGTCATGCCGATGCGCATTTAAAGCGCTTTGGGTCATTGCGTGGCTTGGCGTTGCCGGCCCAAGGCCCTGATTGCATTTCTGATCTTTGTCGGTATTCGAAAATAAAGTCACATATGAGCCAAGAAGAACAAACACCCCCCATCGCCCTGGACGGCTACGGCGAAAGCTCGATCCAGATTTTGGAAGGCTTGGAGGCTGTGCGCAAGCGACCCGGCATGTACATCGGTGATACCTCCGACGGTACAGGCTTGCACCACTTGGTTTTTGAGGTCGTAGACAACTCGATTGACGAAGCGCTTGCTGGGCATTGCGATGACATCGTGGTGACGATCCACAGCGACAACTCCGTGTCTGTGACAGACAACGGGCGCGGTATTCCCACCCGGGTAAAAAACGACGACAAGCACGAGCCCAAACGCAGTGCGGCTGAAATTGCGCTCACCGAATTGCACGCGGGCGGTAAGTTCAATCAAAACAGCTACAAGGTCTCCGGCGGCTTACATGGTGTCGGCGTCTCATGCGTCAACGCGCTGTCGACTTGGCTCAGGCTAACCGTTCGGCGTGAAGGCAAGGTGCACGCACTTGAGTTCTCCAGAGGCGTTGTTCAAAACCGTTTGCTCGAGACAGTCAATGGTGTTGAGGTCTCCCCCATGCCCGTGACCGGCGTCACGGAAAAGCAAGGCACAGAGGTCCATTTTTTACCCGACCCCGAGATCTTTCAGCAAAACAACGACTTCCACTACGAGATTTTGTCTAAGCGACTTCGCGAGTTGTCGTTCTTGAACAATGGCGTGCGCATTCGCCTCATTGACGAGCGAACCGGCAAAGAAGACGACTTTTCTGGCGCGGGCGGCGTCAAAGGTTTTGTTGAGTTCATCAACGCGGGCAAATCCATCACCCACCCCAACGCCTTCCATGCCACTGGTGAGCGGCAAAGCGAACAAGACACCACCATTTCGGTGGAAGTTGCCATGCAATGGAACAACAGCTACACCGAGCAAGTGCTTTGTTTCACCAACAACATTCCACAGCGCGATGGCGGCACCCACCTCACGGGCTTGCGTGCGGCGATGACGCGGGTCGTCAAGCAATACATTGACGACAACGAGTTGGCCAAAAAAGCCAAGGTCGACATCAGCGGTGACGATATGCGCGAAGGCTTGACTTGCGTGCTCAGCGTGAAAGTCCCCGAGCCCAAGTTTTCCAGCCAAACCAAAGACAAATTGGTGTCTAGCGAGGTGCGAGCGCCTGTCGAGGACATCGTCGCCAAGGCTTTGGCCGAGTACTTGCTCGAGCGCCCCAACGACGCCAAAATCATTTGCGGCAAGATCGTCGACGCAGCGCGGGCCCGAGAAGCCGCGCGCAAGGCCCGCGAGATGACCCGGCGCAAAGGCGTGCTTGATGGCATGGGGTTGCCTGGCAAGCTCGCCGACTGCCAAGAGAAAGACCCCGCACAGTGCGAGATCTACTTGGTCGAGGGTGACTCTGCGGGCGGCTCAGCCAAGCAAGGCCGTGACCGCAAATTTCAGGCGATCTTGCCATTGCGCGGCAAGATTTTGAACGTCGAAAAAGCACGCTACGAAAAGCTATTGGCATCCAACGAAATCCTGACCTTGATCACCGCTTTGGGAACGGGCATCGGCAAAACTGCCAGCTTCGATGGCAAGTCTGGCGTGGATGACTTCAACGTTGAAAAGTTGCGCTACCACCGCATCATCATCATGACCGACGCCGACGTTGATGGTGCGCACATCCGCACCTTGTTGTTGACGTTCTTTTATCGCCAAATGCCAGAACTGGTCGAGCGCGGATACATCTACATTGCACAACCACCTCTGTACAAGGTGAAGTCTGGCAAAGATGAGCAATACCTCAAAGACGCTCGCGCGCTTGATGACTACTTGTTGCAAGTGGCTCTCAAAGACGCTGAGGTTCAAACAGGCGGACCTTCACCCCAGACACTCAGCGGTGAGAGGCTCAGCGACTTGGCGCTTCAACAACAAACGGTTGAGTTGACGATCGAGCGCCTTTCCATGTTCATGGACGTCGAAGCGCTACACGCTATCTCAAACGGCGTCACGCTTGACCTCACCAACATGGAGGCCGCCGCCGTCGGCGCGGCAGCCTTGCAAGCCGCCTTGACCGACGCCGTCGTTGAAGCCAAGTTTGATGAGCGCACCGACAAGCCCTTGCTGCGCATTGCACGACAACACCACGGCAACGAACGCGCCAGCGTGATCACCCAAGAGTTTGTCATGGGTGCGGACTACGCCAAACTTGCCAAATCAGGCGCTAGCCTCAACGGCTTGCTCTTGCCTGGTGCGACGGTCACTCGCGGCACAGGTGAAAAGGCCAAATCCATCAAGGTCACTGATTTTCGAGAAGCGATGGCTTGGCTGCTGTCGCAGGCCGAAAGCGCAGTCGCTCGCCAACGCTACAAAGGCTTGGGCGAAATGAACCCTGACCAGCTGTGGGAAACCACCATGGACCCAGACGTGCGGCGCCTGTTGCAAGTGCGCATCGAGGACGCCATCGAAGCCGACAAAGTGTTCACCATGCTGATGGGCGACGAAGTCGAACCTAGGCGCCGCTTCATCGAAACCAACGCCTTGCGCGCAGCCAACATCGACGCATAACGGCGGTTGCCGCCGAGAGTTGGTGGGTCAGAATGGCTCCTTCGCGGGGGCCATTCATTGATCTCATCGCTGGGAATGGATCATTGATTCCCCGAGTAGATGTCTGGCATATCTCCGATTCGGGTTTTGAAGCGGCGATGCACCCAGTAATACTCATCCGCGTGTTCGCGCACCCACTCGTCTAAACAGTTGTTCATGCGCGCGACATCTGCGACATCATCACCTGAGGGATAGCCCCACCACGGCTCGCCGACCTGGGTGCAATAGCCCGTCGCCGTCATCGTCGTGAAAGCTGGCCTGACCGCGACGCGACCCAACGCGGAAAATCGAGGCAGCGAGGTGACCGTCGCGGCGGGGCGCCCCATGAATGGCACGACCACTGCATCCTTGGCGCCCAAGTCCATGTCGGGCGACAGGTGTACGCTCACACCCGAGCGCAGCGATCGAACCACCGCCTTGGCAGAGCCCACCCGCGGCAAAGCACCATCAGGCGCAAAGCGACGGCGCCCTTTTTCCATCCAGCGGTCTTGCCAAGCAGAGGATGAGTTCGAATACAAGGCCACCAATGGCTGCTCTTGCAAAAGCGTCAAAGCGGTCCAGCTTGCATCAACCCCCATCGAGTGGGGCACAAACAAAATTTGTGCGGTATCCCAAGGTGATTCTGGTCGCTCGATGATCAAGCGTTGGCGCAGCAAGTCCTCGTCTCCATGCCAAAGCCAAATGCGGTCTAACCAGCTTTGACCAAAGCGCACGAACACGCGCTTGGTCACAGCACGCTGCCACGCCACCGACTTTTCCGGGAAACAATAAGCCAAATTGGCCGCCACCACACGCCTGCGGGGAATGGCAAGTGCATACAACAGCAACCCCAGTACGGTGCCGGCCTTTCGCCACCAGGGCAGGGGCAGGGCGGCCAAGCGCATCAGAATTTTTTCGCGCAACGACCTGCGGCCAATAGGTTGTTGTTGGGCTGTCATTTGGGTGAATACGTCTCTCTCTCTCGCCGCCGTGACTGGCGCGCGATCGCCACGCTGTAAGCGACAACAACCACAGTCAACGCAGCAATCAACAGCGTTGCTGCGGCATACACCGTCGGGTTGATGCCCCGTCTGGCGTAACCAAACACGACCTGCGGTAGCGTGTTAACGCCGGGTCCGGACAAAAACTCAGCAATCACCACATCATCAAAAGACAAGGTAAATGACAACAAAAAGGCTGCCAGTATGGCTGGGGCAATGTTGGGCAATGTCACCAAGAAAAACACCTGATACGGCCTGGCGCCCAAGTCCATGGCGGCATCTTCTAGTGTGCGATCCATCTCTTGCAACCTTGATTGCACGACAACCATGGCGTACGCCATGCCAAGCAACGTGTGACCCATCACAATGGTCATCATGCCGCGCTGCGGCCAACCCAACCAAGTTTGAGCCCCCACCATCAAGAGCAGCAACGACAAACCCACAATGACTTCTGGCATCACCAACGGCGCGGTGGCCATACCCGAAAACAAAGCACGACCACGAAAATGGGTGTAGCGCACCAACACAAATGCTGCCAGCGTGCCCAACACCGCAGACAACACACCGGTGGTCAAAGCAACCTTGACCGACAGCAAAAATCCATCCACCAGCTTGGAGTCACGCAACAAAGCCTCGTACCAGCGCAGCGAGAACCCTGTGAAGCGGGCATCTTGCTTGGTGCTATTGAATGAAAAAACCACCATGAATACCAGCGGCAGATACAAGAACACGTAGACGAGAAGCATCCACAATTTGCCAAAGATGGGGGACGTGCGTGCACTCATGCGGTCAAGGCCTCACCGAATCTTGTGTGGACGGAGCCAACTTGCTAAAGAGCGCCAACGGCAGCACGATGACAGCAATCATGATGACCGCCAATGCGGTGGCTCTTGGCCAGTTGTTGCTAGAGAACATCTCGTCCCAAACAACGCGCCCAATCATGATGTTCTCAGGCCCACCCAGCAGCGAGGGAATCACAAACTCGCCCACAGCGGGCACAAAAACCAAAACACAACCCGCGGCAATACCGCGCCGTGACAAGGGCACAGTGACCAGCCAAAACGCCCGCAGTGGGCTGGCACCAAGGTCATATGCGGCCTCAAGCAAGCGAACATCGAGCTTGACCAAATTCGCATACAGCGGCAACACCATGAATGGCAAATAAACATAAGTCATGCCGACCAACATAGAGATGTCGGTGTAAAGCATGTAAATGGGCTCGTCAATCAAGCCCAGCGCCATCATGGTTTGGTTGATGATGCCAAAGTCAGACAACAGCCCCTTCCAGGCATAAATGCGCAACAAGAAAGAGGTCCAAAAGGGCAGCATCACCAACAGCAACAAAGCTGGCCTATACCGCTCTGGCGAGCGAGCCAAAAAGTAAGCAAATGGGTAACCGATCAGCAAACACAAAAACGCAGTCA
>CBFIFT010000019.1:0-239 GCA_965661935.1 Burkholderiaceae bacterium
GAGATAGAGAACGTGCCGCCCGTCATGTCATCTAGGCTCAACTTGCCGTCTCTTGCTTTCGCGCCAAATTCGGCGATCTTCAACTCGATTTCAGCAAAGCTGAGTTGGTCAGCGTTGCGCAGAATGGGCACCACCAAACCTCTTGGCGAGCCCACTGCGATGCCAATGTCGAAATAACCGTGGTACACGATGTCATTGCCGTCCACTGAAGCATTGATCACGGGGTACTTCTTCAATGC
>CBFIFT010000019.1:249-4480 GCA_965661935.1 Burkholderiaceae bacterium
GGGCTTCATGTTGACTTCGTTGAAGGTGGTCAAAATCGCGTTGGTTGCCTGTGACTGCAACAAACGCTCAGCCACCCTCGCGCGCAAGCGGGTCATTGGGACACGCTGCTCTGGGCGGTCGCCTAAGTCTGGGGCCTCGGTTGCCACCTGAGGCAAGACTTGAGTGGGCACACCCGTCGAGATAGGTGCCGAGGTAACGGCGGGCGCTTTCGGCGCACCCGATGCCAACACATCACCCTTGGTGACTCGACCGTCTTTGCCCGTCCCGGCTACAGAGCCAGGCGCCATCCCTTTGTCAGCCATGATCTTCGCTGCAGCGGGGCTGGCGACGCCAGCCATGGCATTGCTCGTGGGCGCGGTAGCTGGTGCCGCTGGTGCACTTGCCGCTGGCGCGGCAGCCGAAGCTGCAGGCGCTGCAGGCGCGGCAGCAGCGACGCCTTCGGTGTCAATATTTGCAATCACTTGGTCTGCAACCACGGTTGCGCCATCAGCTTGAAGAATTTGCCCCATCACGCCTGCGACAGGCGCGGGCACTTCGAGCACAACTTTGTCGGTTTCGATTTCAATCAAGATTTCGTCAATGGCCACGGCTTCACCGGGCTGCTTTTTCCACTGCAAAAGGGTGGCTTCTGCCACCGATTCAGACAGTTGGGGGACTTTGACTTCTACGATCGCCATGATTCAATTTCCTTTATCGCTGGTGCATGGCAAGCCCTGCTGCTGGCAACAGGGCTTGGCACTGAATGTCTTACTTGGTCAACAAAAAGCCCTTGAGCTTGCCAAACGCCTGATCGAGCAACGCCTTTTGCTGCTCTTGGTGCAAGTGGGCGTACCCCACTGCAGGCGAGGCTGAGGCAGCGCGACCGGCATAACCGAGCTTTTGTCCGGTGAGCATGTTCTCGTGGATTTGATGCTGGACAAAAAACCACGCGCCTTGGTTCTGAGGCTCATCCTGACACCAAACCAAATCCACCGCGTTGGAAAACTTCTTAATGGCTGTGGCAAACGCCTTGTGTGGGAACGGGTAAAGCTGCTCGACGCGCAAAATTGCAACGTCTTTGCGACCCAACTCTTCGCGCTTCTTGATCAAGTCGTAGTAAACCTTGCCAGAACAGCAAATGACTCGCTTGACCTTGGATGCGGCCTTGAGGATTGCTGCATCTTGCTCTGGGATCACTGTTTGGAAGGTTCCCTCAGTGAACTCTTCTAACGGTGAAGCGGCATCTTTGTTACGCAACAAACTCTTGGGCGTGAAGATAATCAGGGGCTTGCGCAAATGGCGCACCATTTGGCGCCGCAATACGTGGAAAATTTGGCTCGCAGACGTGGGCTGCACCACTTGCATATTGGTGTCTGCTGCCAACTGCATGAAGCGTTCAACACGCGCGGATGAGTGCTCTGGGCCCTGCCCTTCATAGCCATGCGGCAACATCAACGTGATGCCATTCACACGGCCCCACTTGACCTCACCGGAGGCAATAAACTGGTCAATCACGACCTGTGCTCCGTTGACGAAGTCACCAAATTGAGCTTCCCAAATGACCAACGTGTTGGGGTCATTCGACGCATAACCGTACTCAAATCCCAAAACGGCCTCTTCGGACAAGATCGAATCAATGACCGTGAAGGGCGCTTGGCTATCCGAGACATTTTGCAGCGGCACATAACTGCCTTCGTCGTAACGCTCGCGGTTTTGATCGTGAATCACCGAGTGGCGGTGGGTAAATGTGCCGCGGCCGCAGTCTTCGCCTGACAGTCGAACCGGAAAACCACTGGCCACCAAAGAGGCAAAAGCCATGTGCTCGCCCATGCCCCAGTCAACTGGAATCTCGCCACGGCCCATCGCCGCGCGGTCCGCGTAGACTTTTTTGACCAAGGGGTGTGGCGTCACTGTGTCCGGAATGCTTGTCAATCGCTCTGAGAGGCGTTTCCACTCGGCTATTGGCAGGGCTGTCTCCGCTGCATCGGTCCAGGTTTTACCCAGATAAGGAGCCCAATCGACGGCGTTCGAGCTCTTGAAATTGGTCAATACTGGGTCCACGGTGTGGCGCCCTTCATCCAGAGCGGCACGGTAGCTCTTGACCATGTCGTCACCCAATGTGTCGCCCATGCCCTGCGCTGCCAAGCGTTCAGCATATATCTTGCGTGTGCCTGGGTGAGCAGCGATTTTCTTGTACATCAAGGGCTGGGTGATGGCGGGGGTGTCTTGTTCGTTGTGTCCCAGCTTGCGGAAACAAACGATGTCCACGACCACGTCCTTGCTGAAGGACTGACGGAACTCCAAGGCCAGCTGCGTGGCCAAGACCACAGCCTCTGGGTCATCTCCATTGACGTGCAGCACAGGTGCCTCGATCATCTTGACGATGTCAGAGCAGTACAGTGTCGAGCGGCTGTCACGGGGGTCGCTGGTGGTGAAACCGATTTGGTTGTTGATGACCAAGTGCACCGTTCCACCGGTGTAATAGCCCCGAGTCTCCGCCAAAGCCAAGGTTTCCATGACCACACCTTGACCCGCAAACGCAGCATCTCCATGCACCAGGACTGGCAAAACCTGGCGCCCGTGGTGGTCGCCGCGTCTGTCCATGCGAGCACGCACCGAACCTTCGACCACAGGGTTAACAATCTCAAGGTGTGACGGGTTGAACGCCAAGCTCAGGTGAATCGGGCCACCTGGGGTTGAAACGTCGCTTGAAAAACCTTGGTGATACTTGACATCTCCTGAGGGCAGGTTCTCTGGCGCCGTGTGATCAAACTCAGCAAACAAATCCTTGGGCATCTTGCCCAATGTGTTGACCAAAACGTTCAGGCGACCTCGGTGGGCCATGCCAATCACGACCTCTTGTACGCCCTGCTCACCGGCGCGCTGAACCAGCTCATCCATAGATGCAATAAAGCTCTCGCCGCCTTCAAGCGAGAAGCGCTTTTGACCGACGTACTTGGTGTGCAAAAAACGCTCTAGGCCTTCCGCAGCTGTCAGCCGGTCGAGGATGTGTTTTTTCTTCTCCACATCAAAATTGCCACGTGAGCGGATGCTTTCGAGCTTCTCTTGCCACCAGCGCTTTTGCGTCTGGTCAGTGATGTACATGTACTCGGCGCCAAGCGTGCTGCAATAGGTCTCACGCAACGCATTGAGGAGCTCGCGCAAAGACATGGTCTCTTTGCCAAAGAAGGTGTTGCTTGTGTTGAACACCGTCTCGTAGTCCGCGTCGACAAAGCCATAAAAGGCGGGGTCTAGCTCGGGGATTTCGGGGCGCTCCGTGCGCTTGAGCGGGTCTAAGTCAGCCCAGCGTGCGCCGACATTGCGATAGGCTGCAATCAACTGCTGCACTGCAACGCGCTTGCGCCCCATTTCGGAGTCCGGGTTTGCTTGGACCGTTTTGGTGAATCCGCGCTTGGCCAAATCGGCGAAGGCGTTGATCACGGGCATGTGTGGCAAGTCTCTGGCGTCTGTGCCATCGATGGCGGGGACGTGTTGCAACGCATCGAAGTAGCTGCGCCACTCGTCGGGCACGCTGCCAGGGTTTGCCAAGTAGTTTTCGTAAAGTTCTTCTACGTAGGGCGCGTTGCCCCCGAACAAATACGAGTTGCCTTTAAAGGCCGAATAGACGCGTTGAGTCTCGCTCATGGATGCGCTCACCTCCGCTCCCCTGCAGGGAACATTAGACGGTTGAAAAAAACCTCCCGCGACACGGCTTAACCGGTTAGCGGACGCGACTGTGACTAGGAAGGGTCTTAGTAGCAGGCGACATTGTGCCACTCAACGAGAGCGTTGAGCAGAAAAATATGTATCTGAGGCGTCAGTTGCCCGTCAGTTGATGCAATCGAGCGACACGAAGTCGCTCAAACGTTTTGGCGACGTGACAACCTTTGCGCGGGGTCGACTGCGCTTGGCTCTTCCATTTCTATCGCGACTTGTGTGCAAACGGTGCGACAAATGGTGACGGCCTGCTCGCTTTGGACTCGGTAAATCACCTGTGTCCCGACCTTGCGCTTGGCCAGGACGCCAGCTCGGTAAAGCACATTCAAGTGCTGCGACAGGTTGGGCTGTGTGGTCTCAATTTCAGTGAGCAACTCACTGACCGATTTTTCATCACGGCACAGCGCTGAAAGGATACGCAGACGCATGGGCGTCGCCAACACACCAAATAACTCGGCAGCCAATTCGAAGACGCGAGCACCATGCTCGGCGTCAGTCGTGGGGAAGTCGATGTCAGAATTCATGGGCCAGCCA
>CBFIFT010000019.1:4490-23144 GCA_965661935.1 Burkholderiaceae bacterium
ATGTCCTTGTTGCCTCTATCATAAACTTGTTAGAGAAAAGGCGTGACAAATTGGCCAGCGCGGCCGGGTGAGAAATGACTTACGTCGAAACGGCAGCTTTGACTTGGTCCAGCGCGCTGGGGTCGTCAATTGTGGTGAGGTCACCAGGATCTCGCCCCTCGCAAACCGCTTGAATGGTTCGCCGCAAAAGCTTTCCACTGCGGGTTTTGGGTAGCAGCGTGACGAAGTGGATGCGCGAGGGCCGTGCCACGGCACCCAATTGATCGTCGACCACTTTCATGATCTCGCCTTCTAACTGGCGAGTGGCCTCTGGGGAATCTGCCAATTCAGGGCTCTTCAGCACCGCGAAGGCCATCGCGACCTGACCTTTCAATGAGTCGGCCACGCCGACAACTGCCACCTCAGCCACTGCTGCATGGCTGGAGATGCTTTCCTCGATTTCTCGCGTGCCCAAACGGTGTCCAGCCACATTGATCACGTCATCTGTTCGGCCGAGGATGAAGTAGTAGCCCTCTTCGTCACGCACAGCCCAGTCGAAGGTGGAGTAGACCATGCGTCCCGGAACGCTTTTCCAGTAGGTCTGCACGTAGCGCGCGTCATCGCGCCAGACCGTCTGCATACAACCTGGCGGCAAAGGCCCCTCCATCACGAGTACACCCTTTTGCTGGGCACCAGTGAGCTCTTCGCCAGTCTGGTCATCGACCAATTTGACGTTGTAGCCGTAGACGGCCTTGCCGGGTGAACCAAACTTGCTGGGTGCCGGCTCTACACCGTTACAGATTGTCAAAATCGGCCAACCTGTCTCCGTTTGCCAGTAGTTGTCGATGATGGGGCGCTGCAACTCACTGGCAATCCACTGTGCAGTTGGCTCGTCAAGAGGCTCTCCGGCCAGAAATAACGCTTTGAGGGACGATAGGTCGTATTTTTTGATGAAGTCAGAGCTGTACTTCTTGAGCACCCGAACTGCAGTGGGCGCACTGAACATCACCGAAACCTTGTATTTTTCTACCAACTCCCACCAAATGCCGGCATCAGGCCGAATCGGAACCCCTTCGTACATGATCGTCGCCATACCGGCCAACAATGGGCCATAGACGATGTAGCTGTGACCCACGACCCAACCGATATCGCTGGTTGAAAAGTAGGTTTCACCCGCTTGACCCATAAAGACCTTTTGAATGCTGGCGTTCAAGGCAACGGCATATCCGCCCGTGTCGCGCTGCACGCCCTTGGGTTTGCCTGTGGTCCCGCTCGTGTACAAGATATAGCTGGGGTGGGTAGACTCGAGCCACTCACAGTCCACCGCGGTGTCACCCACCATTTGGCAAGCTTCTTGATAGTCAAGGTCGCGCGCCTCGACGCGCTTCCACTCTGCAAGACCCCGGTCAACCATCAGCACTGACGCTGGCTTGTGGGATGAAATTTGAATCGCTTCATCCAATAGGTGCTTATAGGGCACCACCTTGCCAGCGCGGGAACCCGCATCTGCGCTGATGATCATTTTTGGCTCTGAGTCCTCGATTCGGCTCGCGAGACTCACGCTGGCAAACCCGCCAAAAACCACGGAGTGGATCGCACCTATGCGAGCGCAAGCCAGCATGGCAAACGCAGCCTCAGCGATCATGGGCATATAAATCAGTACGCGGTCACCCTTTTGGACCCCCTGCGACTTCAAAATCGCCGCCATGCGCTGCACATGCTCGTGTAACTGCTTGAACGTGTAAGTGACCTCTTGATTGGTCTCGGTGGAGACGTAAATCAGCGCAGCCTGATCGCCACGCTCGCTCAAGTGCCGATCAACGGCGTTGTAGCAAATATTGGTCTCGCCGCCCACGTACCACTTTGCAAATGGCGGGTTGTCATAGTCACAAACTTGATCAAAAGGTTTGTGCCAATAAATTCCTTTCGCCTCTTCCGCCCAAAACGCCTCGGGCGCTTCGATGGATTGGCGGTGAAATTCTTCGTATGACATCTGTCCCATGGCGCTGCTCTCCTGTGCTTTAGGTGCCCCTCGCGCAAACCCCGAGGATGGCTCGTTCAACGAGAATTATGTGCCGCGCCGACTTGCGAAAGCCTGACACCTCAAGAATCAACTCGCCATCGAAGAAGCCTCGCGGGCCTGCTTTACCCACCCCAACACCGCATCGAACAAAGGGTGATCGCTGCCGCCAAGCCACTCGTACACAACCATCTCGGTGGTGACCAACTCAACACCTTGACTGGCCAAGCGGTCCAACGCTGCGTCTTTTTGTCTTGCCTGACAAGCCCCGCTAGCGTCCGTCACCAGCCACACTTCTTTTTCCTGATCCAACAAGCCGAGTGCAGTCTGCAAGACACAAATATGCGCCTCTAGACCAGCGATCAATACGATGTCACGCGCGGGCTTGCTCTCAGGAACTGCTTTGCGCAGGTGCTTGGGCAAACTGCGTGCGTTGCCACCTCCAGAATTGGGCTTGGCGCTGGGCTCGAGTACTTCAAGCAACCCTTCAACGGTTGCATCAAAACTGCTTTTTTGAAAGACGTTTTGCGCGAAACGGCTCAATGGGTCGACCGTGACACCCAACTGCTCTGGCGCGTGCTCAGTCCAAACCATTGGCACCTTCATGCTATCGGCCGCTTGAGCTAGGAGCGAGGCTTGGGCGAGCACCATCTTTTGATCGTGAATGTGTGGCATCAAGCGCGCTTGGTAATCCACCATCACCAACTGGCAACGGTCAACATCTAAAGTCATGGCTACTCCAAAAAATACAAAATGATTGCCATGCGACCGCACACCAATGCAGCGCACAACGCCTCTTCAACCCGGTCACCGGTGTGGCCCAAATGCATTGGCAATCGCGCAATCCACGCCCGTTTGGTGCAGCGCCAGCCTTTCAGCAGATGACACTGCGAAATCGTCGCGTGTTCGTGGCTCTGGTGCTGCAATCCTTGGCACAATAGACCCCAATTTAAAAAAGGACCAGCGATGATTATCACCAAAGACGCGGCAGTCACCATTCAGTTCACACTCAAAGATGCGACAGGCAAAGTGCTTGAGGCACCCAAGGACCCGATAACTTATTTGCACGGCGGATACGGCAACCTCTTGCCCAAGTTGGAAGAGGCGTTAGAGGGACAAGAGTCTGGCTATCAGGCCAGCGTCCACCTCGAAGCAGCCGATGCATTTGGCGAGCGTGACGAGGGTTTGCTGCACGAGATTTCAAAAGCTGAGTTCCCCCCCGGAGTCAAAGTGGGCGGTCAGTTGGAGGGCAGCGACGAACAAGGTCGGCGCGTGGTGTTTCAAGTCCTGAAGATCAAGGGTGACCGGGTATTCCTAGACGCCAACCACCCCCTTGCTGGCAAGGCGCTGAAGTTTGACGTCAAGGTCAAAGATGTTCGGGCTGCCAGCGCAGAAGAGATAGCTCACGGACACGCGCACGGTGAGCATGGCCACCACCACTGAGGACGGCGCCGCACAATCTGCGCTCAAGGTGTGGGCTGTCATCGCCCCGATGACGCAACTCAACACACCCTACCCGGCAACGGCCTACTTGACGGGATTTCTGCGCGCGAGGAATTACACCACGGAGCAGTCCGACTTGGCGCTCGAGTTGGTTTTGGCGTTGATGACACCAGAATCCCTCGATGCGTTGGGCGAGCAATGCGCAGCCCTGCCCGCAGCAGAGCAAAGTCAATCTGTACGTGACTTCTTGCATCACTTTGAAGACTACAGAGCCAGCATCGAAGCGGTCATTCGATTTTTGCAAGGGCGAGACGACACGCTTGCTCACCGCATCGCAACGCGGGCATGGCTACCTGAGAGCACCCGGTTCGCCTCCATTGCGGCCCAAATGCAATCGCTCGGTTATGACATCGATGACACCGAAGACCCACTGGGATGGGCATTTGGCGCGCTTGGCTTGGTTGATAAGGCCAAGCACATTGCGACCCTCTACCTGAACGATTTGGCTGATGTGTGGCGCGATGCTGTGGATGAGCACTTTGAGTTTGTTCGGTACGCGGAGCAATTGGCGGCCAGTCAACCATCTTTTGAACCTCTCAGACAGGCTCTGCTCGCGCCGCCAACACTGATCGATCATGCCCTTGAGCAACTCACCGCGAAGCACCTAAAAGACATTCAGCCCGATGTTGTCCTGTTGTCGGTTCCCTTTCCGGGGGCACTCTACGGTGCCTTGCGAATTGCGAAGGTGGTGAAGGCGAACCAACCCCAAGCCCGCATTTTGCTGGGGGGTGGGTTTGTCAACACTGAGCTGCGTGATCTCAACACACCCGAGCTTTTTGACTGGGTCGACTACGTCACATTGGATGCAGGCGAGCGCCCTTTGCTCTCTTTGCTTGAGCACTTTTCGGGTCAGCGCAGTGCAAAGCGCCTACAGCGCACTTTCCATCGAGACACAAGCGGCGCAGTCGTTTGGACCAACTGGGTGGAACCTGAGGTGCCATTTGAACAATGTGGCACACCAACCTGGGCTGGCCTAAAGCTGAATCGCTACCTCAGCTTGCTTGACATGCTCAACCCCATGCACAGGCTCTGGAGCGATGGTCGCTGGAACAAGCTGACAGTTGCATTGGGCTGTTACTGGAAAAAGTGCAGCTTCTGCGATGTATCCTTGGATTACATCAGCCGATACGAGACTGCTTCTGCCCACCATTTGGTTGACCAAATCGAACACATCATTGCCGAAACAGGACAATCTGGCTTTCATTTTGTGGATGAAGCCGCCCCGCCCAAAGCGCTCAAAGCCCTTGCGCTAGAGCTGTTGCGCCGCAATGTACAAATAACTTGGTGGGGTAACATTCGGTTCGAAAAATCGGTCACACCTGAATTGGCCCAACTGCTCAGCCGCAGCGGCTGCATTGCATTGACGGGGGGCCTTGAGGTCGCGTCTGACCGGCTCTTGAGCTTGATGAAAAAAGGCGTGAGCGTCGAACAGGTGGCCTGTGTAACCAAGTCACTCTCGGATGCTGGCATCATGGTGCACGCCTATTTGATGTACGGCTTCCCCACGCAAACCGTGCAAGAAACAGTGGATGCCCTGGAATACGTGAGACAACTCTTTGAGAATGGGTGCATTCAAAGTGGCTTTTTTCACCGCTTCGTCTGCACCGTTCACTCTCCGGTAGGAAAAAATCCGCAGACTTACGGCATCGAGTTGCACGACCTACCCGACACCACATTTGCTCGCAACGACGTAGGCTTCGCCGACCCATCTGGTGTAGATCATGCGGCACTGGGCCTGGGTTTGCGCAAAGCCATTTACAACTTCATGCACGGCGTCGGACTCGAAGAGGATGTCCGATTTTGGTTCGACCAAACGCCCTTTCAGGTACCTTCGACAACTCTCTCGCCAGACACAATCACGTTGGCCATAGCAAACCATTGACCACCCACGCGTTTTGCAACGCAAGGGCGTCGAACAACATTCGCGGTGCGATAAAGTCCCCGTGCTGTGTGGGATCTCGGTGTGTCCGCAAAACCCGCACCACAGCGACATACCGAACCCATGCGCCCCAAAGAGATGCAGGCCTTGAGACCTATCGGGGCTTGATCAAGGCGACTTGAGGTTGTTTGCGTTGCAACTCGACCAAATTCAAAACCGAGCGAGGAGCCGACTGAGGCCCGACTCTCGCAAACCGAGCGAATACCGGAGCAGGCACAGGGCATGAACCTGTGCTTATGTGGTGGAGCGCTGCAGATAGCATGCCCTCATCCGGGTCACCCCGTTCATGATCCAAATCATCAGCGACTGAGCAGGTGGGGTTGAAGCCATCGACATAATCACCCTCGCCCTTGGCGTTCACACCCTGCAATACGATGGGATAGAAAGCATTGCCGCAGTTGTCATCTCGAAACATCCCGTAAGGCTTCCCGCAAGTGGTCCCGCCAATGATGTGAACATCTACATCGATGCCACGCAAACCATTGATCACGCTTTCACTCGCCGAACAGGTGCCATCACTGGTGAGCACATACACTCGATTCAAATTGAGGTTTGGCAACTGCGTGCCAAAGGGGAATTTGGCACCGCTCTGGGCAACCAATACCGAGGAGGCAAATCTCAGGGGATCTTCGCCAAGGAAATCCTGAAGATAATCGTTGAATACATAAGACTCGAAAACAGGCCTTTGATCGACCTTGTCCGCCGGCACCAGCATAGACGCGAGGCTTGCCGCAATAGACAAATAGCCACCGCCATTGTAACGCAGATCCAAAACCAAGTCTTGGATGCCGTCATCTTGGGCTTGCCGCATGGCCTCAATCAACTGATCTTGCGCGTCACCAAAATGAGACTCAAATGGCAAATAACCTACCTTGCGCCCGTCAACCGCCAAGGTTTGGAATGAACCGACCGGGTCAGCGTTGACAATCTCGGGCGTCATCTGGACCGTGGTCTGTCCAGCCTGGCCCACCCGTTGATAAGTCAAGTCGAAATAATAAGGAGCAGTTGCGTTGGCTTCGTACAAATTGCTGCTCCATTCCACCACGGTGTCTCCGCGTTTCAAGCCAGCAAGTGCCGCAGGAGAATTGGGCTCAACGTGAAAAAGGCGCACCTCGCCAGTTGCAACCTCTTGCGCCCGAAAGCCGACACCCAAATACTGGCTGGCTTCAGACAGGGCGGCTTCTTCGATGCTGATGCTGTAGCTAAATCGATCTAAATCTGGCGCCAGGATCGCCTGAAAATACCCGTGAACATCTGAGTAATCGCGTGGGTCTCGGGTTTGCACTTGGTCTGGCCAGAGGTAATACCAGTCTAGGAGGGATCGCACGTATTGCTTCTCTCTTAAGTCGGTACACATGCCCCACACGTCATCAGGGGCTGCCAAGGGCGCGAGCTCGAAAGGCAGGGGGCCAAAGTAGTCATTGGATGCTGCGTGCTCTAGGGGCACATCAGTAGACGCCGGCGTATCCAGTCCGCCCCCGCCACAGGCGCTCAAGATACCCACTAGGCTGAGACAAGCCATTCTCCTCACTACATCGTAATAATTATTCATGTATATAAATTCTTTGAACCCGGTGGAAAAAAGAATTATTAATCATTATTTACGGACTTTGCTGTGTGCCTCGCATTTTTTCTCGCTCTCGCGAACTTCTTCGGCCGTCACCACTTGGACATTATTTGGCGACCCCTGAAACCTCGCCGGTAAAAGGGGGTTAACGCACCGCGAACGCAGAATCTATTGCTGGCGTTCGCATGATGGCCATGCGCATACACAAGCCAGATGCGACGACCTAGCCATGCTGCAACCCATTGGTGGCCAACAGCCTCACAAGCCCCAGCACACCGCATCTGGCATTGCACATCCTCAGTTGGGCGGTGCCCCATGGACACCACCCCCTTCAGCGCTTACTCGGCGGCAAGTCCGTGCAGCTGCCGTGAGCCACCTCAGCCGCCATGCCAATGCTTTCCCCTAAGGTGGGGTGTGGGTGAATGGTCTTGCCGATGTCGACGGCGTCGGCGCCCATTTCAATCGCCAACGCGACCTCTCCAATCATGTCGCCTGCATGCGTGCCTACCATGCCTCCACCCAAGATTTTGCCGTGGCCGTTGGCTTCAGGTGAGTCGTCAAACAGCAGCTTGGTCACGCCTTCGTCGCGGCCATTGGCAATGGCGCGGCCCGAGGCCGTCCAAGGAAACAAGCCCTTCTTCACCTTGATGCCTTGCGCTTTGGCTTGGTCTTCGGTGAGACCGACCCAAGCCACCTCGGGGTCGGTGTACGCGACGCTTGGAATCACGCGAGCGTTGAACGCCGCTGATGCCAGCTCTTTGTTGCCTTGCAGCTCACCGGCAATCACTTCGGCAGCGACGTGGGCCTCGTGCACCGCCTTGTGCGCCAACATGGGCTGCCCCACGATGTCACCGATGGCAAAGATGTGAGGCACGTTGGTGCGCATTTGAATATCGACGTTGATGAAGCCGCGATCGGTCACCGCCACGCCCGCCTTTTCGGCGGCAATTTTTTTACCATTGGGTGTGCGACCCACAGCTTGCAAAACCAGATCGTAGACCTGAGGCTCGGGTGCGTTACCGCCCTCTTCTGCGGGTGCAAATGTGACCTCAATGCCTTCGGGTAGGGCGCGTGCAGAAACGGTTTTGGTCTTGAGCATGATGTTGTCAAAACGTTTGGCATTCATTTTTTGCCAGACCTTGACCAAATCGCGGTCCGCGCCTTGCATGAGGCCGTCCATCATTTCCACCACATCCAAGCGTGCGCCCAAGGTGCTGTAAACCGTCCCCATCTCAAGGCCAATGATGCCGCCCCCCAAAATAAGCATGCGCTTAGGTACCTCTTTGAGAGCTAAAGCGCCGGTGCTATCGACCACACGAGGGTCTTCGGGCATGAAAGGCAACCGCACCGCCTGGGAGCCAGCGGCGATGATGGCGCGCTTGAACGCAATCACTTTTTTGCTGCCGGTTTGCTCTTGTGCGGACCCGCTGGTCTCGGCCACTTCGAGGTGGTTTGCCCCCACAAAGTGTCCCAAGCCACGCACGGTTGTCACCTTGCGCATCTTGGCCATGGCAGCCAATCCACCGGTGAGCTTGCCAATGACTTTTTCTTTGTGGCCGCGCAACTTGTCGATGTTGACAGCGGGCGCACCAAAGTCAACGCCCAGATCTGCCATGTGCGCCACTTCGTCCATAACCGACGCCACGTGCAACAGGGCTTTGGATGGAATACAGCCCACGTTGAGGCAAACGCCACCCAAAGTCGCGTAGCGTTCCACGATGACGACGTTCAAGCCCAAGTCAGCCGCGCGAAATGCCGCCGAATATCCCCCGGGACCGCCACCCAAAACGAGCACATCGCACTCAATATCAGCCGATCCGCCGAATGCCGACGCAACTGGCGCAGGGGTCTCAGCAGCAGCCGGCTGTACTTCCGATGGTGTCGGCTCAGCAGCCGGGGCTGGCGCCGTTGCGGGCGCCTCAACAGCACCTTCGCCCTCAAGCACCAAAACCACCGACCCCTCTTTGACCTTGTCACCCAGCTTCACGCGCAGCTCTTTGACCACACCAGCTTGCGAACAGGGAATCTCCATGGATGCCTTGTCCGACTCAACCGTGATGAGAGACTGCTCAGCCTGAACCGCATCACCCGGACTGACCAACAATTCGATCACGGCCACTTCGTCGAAGTCGCCAATATCGGGAACCTTGATGTCTATGAGTGCCATTTCAGCCCCTTCAATTTATAACAACACACGACGGAAGTCGCTGAGAATCTGGCCCAAATAGGCATTGAATCGCGCCGCGGCGGCGCCATCGATTACGCGGTGGTCCCATGTCAAAGACAGGGGCAGCATCAAGCGAGGCTGAAAGGCTTTGCCGTCCCAAACTGGCTCCATGGTGCTTCGGCAAACACCCAAAATAGCGACCTCTGGTGCGTTGATGATCGGCGTGAAGTAGCGCCCACCAATTCCGCCCAAGCTAGAGATGGTGAAGGTTGCACCCGTCATTTCTGCCGGTCCCAACTTGCCGTCGCGGGCTTTTTTGGCCAGCTCACTCATTTCTTGGCTGATTTGCAGCACACCTTTCTTGTCGCAGTCTCGGATCACGGGCACCATCAGACCATTGGGTGTGTCGGCAGCAAAACCGATGTGCCAATAGTTTTTATAGATCAATGCATCACCGTCCAGCGAGCTGTTGAACTCAGGGTATTTCTTGAGTGCGGCAACACATGCTTTGATCAAAAACGCCAGCATGGTGACTTTGACGCCAGACTTTTCGTTTTCTTTGTTGGTTAAAACGCGAAAGGCCTCTAAGTCGGTGATGTCCGCATCGTCGTGGTTGGTGACTGCGGGAATCATGATGGCGTTGCGCAACAAATTGGCACCGCTGATTTTCTTGATACGGCCCAGCTCCTTGCGCTCAATGGGGCCGAATTTGGCAAAGTCCACCTTGGGCCATGGGATCAACCCCAAAGCCGCGCCATCGCCACCCGTGTTGCCCGAGCTGCTGGCTTGCTGCGCCGCTGTCTGCGTTGCCCCTGACATCACGGCGCGTGTGAATTGCTCGATATCTGCGCGGGTAATGCGCCCGTTTGACGCGCTGCCCTTGACTTGCTCAAGGGGCACGCCCAGTTCGCGTGCGAATTTTCGAATGGATGGGGAGGCATACGGGAGGTTCTTCACCGACTCTACACCTGGCTGATGCGCAGGCTCAGCAGAGGCAGCGGCCGGTGCTGCGAGAGCTGGCGCAACAGGAGCCGCCGCTTGGGCAGATTGAGCGGTGTTCGCTGATGCGCTGGGCTGGGCTGCAGCGGATGCAACTGGTGCAGCGCCTTGCACACGCATTGAACCGATCACATCACCCTGGTTGACTGTGTCACCAACCTTAACCTTCAAAGCGGTGACCTGTCCGGCTGCGGCAGCCGGAATTTCCATCGAGGCTTTGTCGGACTCGACAGTGATCAGACTTTGCTCTGCCGCCACCGTGTCACCGATTGCAACCAGCAATTCGATCACGGCCACGTCCTTGAAGTCGCCAATATCCGGAACAACGATATCCACTTCGCCCGCCGCAACAGATGGCGCTGGCTCTGGTGCGGCCTGCGCTGCCAAAACCTGAGCAGCAGGTGCCGCGCTGGACGCCTGCGCCGCTTGCTCGACCGAGGCGGTTGCATCCTGGGCATCGAGTTCGATCACGACGCTGCCTTCGCGCACCTTATCGCCGACTTTGACTGCCACTGACTTCACCACGCCGGCGTGGCTGGAGGGGATCTCCATTGACGCCTTGTCCGACTCCACTGTGATCAAAGACTGCTCGACACTGACTGTGTCGCCGACGCTTACCAAAATTTCAATGACCGCGACTTCGTCGAAATCACCGATGTCGGGTACTTTCACCTGAATATTTGCCATGCTTTATCTCCGATGAATCACGCGTACAGCGGGTTGATTTTTTCGACGTCAAGGCCGTAGGTTTGGATCGCCTTGGCTACGAGGCCAACGTCAACCAGACCGTCATCGGCAAGTGATTTGAGCGCGGCCACCACGATGTAATGGCGGTTGATTTCAAAGTGAGAGCGCAACTTGCTGCGGAAGTCACTGCGGCCAAAGCCATCCGTGCCCAGAACACGGTAGGTGCGATCGCGCGGAACAAACGCGCGGATCTGCTCAGCATAATTTTTGATGTAATCGGTTGACGCGATCACAGGCCCCTTGGTTTTGTTTAACTGTTGGCTCACAAAGGACTCGCGAGGCTTCTCAGTCGGGTGCAGCAAATTCCAGCGATCACAGTCCTGTCCATCACGAGCTAACTCGTTAAAGCTTGGGCAACTGAACACGTTGGCGCCTACGCCCCAGTCTTCTTCTAACAGCAGTTTGGCCGCCTGCGACTCGCGCAGGATCGAGCCTGAACCAAGCAGGTTCACTTCAGGCGAGTTCTTTTTGGCCTTGGCAGGCTCTAATAGATACATGCCTTTCAAAATCTCGCTCTCCGTGCCTTCGCGCAAGCCAGGCATGGGGTAGTTTTCATTGAGCAGCGTGATGTAAAAGAACACGTTGTCTTGGGCTTCAACCATGCGGCGCAAACCATGGTGAATGATCACACCCACTTCGTGTGCAAATGTTGGGTCGTAGCTGACGCAATTGGGAATCGTGCCAGCCAGAATGTGGCTGTGCCCGTCCTCGTGCTGCAAGCCTTCGCCATTGAGCGTGGTCCGACCCGAGGTGCCGCCCAGCAAGAATCCGCGCGCTTGCATGTCGCCCGCCGCCCACGCAAGGTCGCCAATGCGTTGGAAGCCAAACATGGAGTAATAAACGTAGAACGGCACCATGATGCGGTTGCTGGTCGAGTAAGAAGTTGCCGCCGCGATCCAGCTGCTCATGCCGCCCGCTTCGTTGATGCCTTCTTGCAAAATTTGACCGGCTTTGTCTTCTTTGTAGTACATCACTTGGTCTTTATCGACCGGCGTGTACATCTGTCCCAGCGGGTTATAAATGCCGACTTGACGGAACAAGCCCTCCATACCAAACGTGCGCGCCTCGTCGACCAAAATCGGCACCACGCGTGGACCCAGGGCTTTGTCGCGCAGCAATTGCGTCAAAAACCGCACATAGGCTTGGGTGGTGGAAATCTCCCGGCCCTCGGCAGTCGGCTCCAACACGGCCTTAAACGTCTCTAACGAGGGTACCGTGAAAGACTCCTCGGCTTGCACCCGGCGCTTGGGCAAATAGCCACCCAAGGCCTGACGCCGCTCGTGCAGGTACTTCATTTCCGGGGTGTCATCTGCAGGCTTGTAAAACGGCAGGTTGGACAACTCGCTGTCTGGCACCGGGATGTTGAAGCGATCCCGGAAGTGCCTGATGTCATCGTCGGTCAACTTCTTGGTTTGGTGCACTGTGTTGCGCCCCTCCCCAGCTTTGCCCATACCAAAACCTTTCACAGTCTTGATCAACAAGACCGTGGGTTGCCCGGTGTGGTTGACTGCCGCGTGGTACGCGGCATAGACCTTTTGAGGGTCATGACCGCCTCGGCGCAACTCCCACAACTCTTGGTCACTCATTTTTTCGACCATCTTGGCGGTGATCGGGTTGCGACCAAAGAATTTTTCTCTGACGAATGCGCCGTCAAAGGCCTTGAGCGCCTGGTAGTCACCATCGACGACGTCCATCATCAATTGGCGCAAAGCACCCTGCTTGTCGCGAGCAAGCAAGGGATCCCAGTTAGACCCCCACAAAAGCTTGATCACGTTCCAGCCAGCACCTCTGAACTCACCCTCGAGCTCTTGAATGATTTTTCCGTTGCCGCGAACGGGGCCATCCAGCCTCTGCAAATTACAGTTGATGACGAAAATCAGGTTGTCTAAGTTCTCGCGGGCGGCCAAGCCGATTGCACCCAGAGACTCTGGCTCATCCATCTCTCCGTCGCCGCAAAAAACCCAAACCTTTCGGTTGCTGGTGTCAGCGATGCCCCGCGCGTGCAGGTATTTCAAGAATCTGGCCTGATAGATCGCCATCAACGGGCCAAGTCCCATGGAGACAGTCGGGAACTGCCAAAAGTTGGGCATCAGTTTGGGATGCGGATAGCTGGATAACCCCTTGCCATCAACCTCCTGTCTGAAGTTCAGCAATTGATCTTCCGTGAGTCGCCCCTCCAGGTAGGCGCGGGCGTAGATTCCGGGCGCCACGTGGCCCTGAAAGTACACGCAGTCACCACCATGATTCTCGTCTTCGGCGTGCCAAAAGTGGTTGAAGCCAGCACCAAACATGTGGGCCAGCGAAGCAAAAGATCCGATGTGACCACCAAGGTCGCCGCCATCAGCGGGGTTGTGCCGGTTGGCTTTCACCACCATCGCCATGGCGTTCCATCGCATGTAAGCCCGCAGGCGCTCCTCGATTTCGATGTTCCCCGGGCAACGCTCTTCTTCGTCGGGCTCAATCGTATTGACATAGCCAGTCGTCGCCGAAAACGGCATATCGACGCTGTGCTCGCGGGCCTCTTCGAGCAAGTCCTCGAGCAGCTGGTGGGCTCGCTCGGGGCCAGCGTTTTCGATCACGGCGGCCAGCGCATCAAGCCACTCGCGTGTCTCTTGGGCATCGACCGGCTGAGCACCGTTGGGGTGTTTTGCGTCGGACATAGGGTCTCCTTTTATAGGTGGCTTTGGCAACATCATCTCGCTCTCGCTGATTTTTGCATAGCTTTCTATAAATTTCAAGATACGCTATTGAATTTCTTATTATGAAATTAAATAGCGCTTTTGGACAGAAAAATTTGCCAATTACCCAGCAAACAAAGAACAGCAAATCAATGTGACAACGTTTAGACTCAGCGTGTGGCGCGAATTCCCATTTATCAACCGCATTGGCTGCGCCGCAAGGCCCGGCAACTAGCCCAGTGGTGGCAGCAGCAGAGTGCGCTCAAACAAGAGCGCTTGCTCATCATTGGCCCGCTCATCTCTGTGCTGCTGTTTTCAACGGCACTGATTTCCACCATTGCCTATTTGCGCATCGAAGAGTCAGAGCGTGAGAGAGAGGCGGTGGTGCGGGACATTCACTTTGCAGCCCAGAGCTTCAAGCTGCGTGTGATGGACCGCGTGGCTCAAATCACCCGCATCGGGGATGACGTCTACCGCAAGGGCGACCTGCGTGAATTTCAGTTCCAAGCTGCGGTGCTCACCAGTCAGTTCCCTGAGTTGCAAGGCCTTGTGCTGTTCGACAGCGACAGCGGGCTAAAAAGTCTGTATGTGAGCCCCGAAGCCGCGGCTTCCCAGTTGCGTCAGCCTGTGGACTTACTGGAGGGGATCACACCCGACAGCATGGGGCTGATTTGGCGCGAAAGGCGCGCGGTCTTTGGTCCCGCCTCGTCGCCGCAGGCCATGTTTGGGCGCGATCTCAGGGCCCACACGGTCTTGGCGTACATCCCCGTATTCGACGGCCTCAAATTGGTTCAAGTGCTGGTCGCTGAGTTCAACCTCGAGACCCTGTTGCAAATGGCGCTGCCCAGAGAGATTTCGAGTCGGTACGCAACAGCGATCACAGACGCGCTCGGACGGGTCTTCGCGGGGCAGTGGCCGGAGGCCGCGAGTGCACCCACTGCCGCCTTGCCGTGGATACCCGCGCCTGCAGCGGCCAGCCTAAACCTAGAGCCCATCAGCGAGGACCTGTATGTTCGGATTCGAGCTTATCGCGCATCGGGCGATTTTTTAGGGACGTTGTTGGAATGGGTGGTCGGTGGTTTGAGCTTGCTCACGGTTTGGATGCTGGTCACCAACTGGCGCCACGCCAGACGGAGGCTTCGTGCACAACGTGCTTTGATGGATGAGACCTTCTTCCGGCGTGCGATGGAAGACTCGATGCTCACTGGCATGAGGGCCATGGACATGAGTGGGCGCATCACCTACGTCAACCCAGCGTTTTGCCGCATGACGGGTTGGTCCGAGGCCGAGTTGGTTGGACAGCACCCGCCATTCACCTTCTGGGCAGAAGAGGATCACGGCCTGCTGATGGAGCGCCTGGCCAGCGAGCTCAAGGGCATTGTGAATCACTCTGGTTTTGAGGTGCGACTGCGCCGCCGAAGCGGCGAGACGTTTTTTGCGCGCATGTATATGTCGCCTCTTGTTTCACACAATGGCGTGCAGACAGGCTGGATGGCTTCGATCACAGACATCACGGAGCCCAAGAAAACCCGCGAAGAGCTGGCTGCTGCGCATGAGCGATTCACCACTGTTTTGGAGGGTTTGGACGCGGCCGTCTCGGTGGCCAATTTAGGCGGCAGCTCTTTGCTGTTTGGCAACGCGAAGTACCGCCATTGGTACGGCGAGAATGTCACAGGCCATCACCGCATGGTCATGCACGCGCAAATGGGTTTGCTGCGAGATGAGCAATTGGACTCAGTGGATGAACTGTCAGGAATCCCCAGAGACGCGCTGCTGGACGCCACGACGGAGGACTCCAATGTATTCGACGAGCGCTTAGGCATTTGGCTTGAGGTTCGCTCGCGCTACATCACTTGGGTTGACGGCAGCCTTGCACAGGTCGTCATTGCCACAGATGTCACCGCCCGCCAAAAGGCCCAGCAGCAAGCCATTGAACAAGCCGAGCGGGCGCAAGCGGCGAGCCGACTCATCACCATGGGAGAAATGGCCTCTAGCGTCGCCCACGAGTTGAATCAGCCGCTGGCTGCGATCGCCAATTATTGCAACGGCATGATTTCCAGACTCGAAAAGCAACAGCTAGAGCCTGAGGCCATGCTCAGTGCGCTCGAAAAGACAGCCAAACAAGCGCATCGAGCGGGACAAATCATTTCGCGCATTCGAACCTTCGTCAAACGCAGCGAGCCCGACGTGGTCACGACTAAGGTCAGCGACATCATCAGTGACGCGCTGGAGTTGGCTCAAATTGAGCTGCGGCGCCAAGACGTCAGGCTCAACTACTACGTGGCAGCGCGGCTCCCTGACATCATGGCCGACCCCATCTTGATCGAACAAGTTCTTATCAATCTGATTAAAAATGGCGCCGAGTCGATCAGTCGAGCCCAGCTACCGTTCAATCAAAGAGAAGTTGAATTGAGCGTTCGCCCAACCGTTGTAGAGGGCCAAAGAGCGGTTGAGTTTCAGGTAAGAGATTCGGGACCAGGCATCCCTGACGAGATCAAAGAGCGCATATATGACGCTTTTTACAGCACCAAATCAGAGGGCATGGGTATTGGCCTCAAATTGTGCCGAAGCATCGTGGAGTCGCACCACGGGCGAATGCACGTTGAGAACCTCTACAATGGCGGATCCATCAGTGGTTGCTGCTTCAGCTTCTGGATACCGGTTGGCAACACTGCCAACGCTGGGGATCAGCCTGAGCCATCGGCATACCCCGTTGATCAAGAGTGAGATTGGAAAATGAATACCAGCCCCAAAAAAGGCATGATTTACATCGTCGATGATGACGAGGCGGTTCGTGACTCGTTGCAATGGTTGCTTGAAGGGCAAGACTATCGGGTGAGATGCTTTGATTCAGCAGAAAGCTTTCTGAGTCGCTACGACCCACGTGATGTGGCCTGTTTGATCGTTGATGTGCGCATGCAAGGCATGTCAGGCCCAGAGTTGCAAGATCGCTTGTTAGAGCGCCAGTCCCCCCTGCCTCTGATTTTCATCACAGGCCACGGTGACGTACCCATGGCGGTCGAGGCTATGAAAAAAGGCGCTTTGGACTTCATCCAAAAACCATTTAAAGAAGCAGACCTGCTCAACATGGTCGAGCGGATGCTCAACACCGCTCATGAGATGTTTGAGGCGTCTTCACAAGCGGCTTCGCGTGACGCCCTCTTGTCTAAACTAACTTCACGGGAATCCCAAGTTTTGGATCGCATTGTGGCTGGTCGTTTGAACAAGCAAATTGCTGACGATTTGAACATCAGCATCAAGACAGTTGAAGCCCACCGGGCCAACATCATGGAAAAACTGAACGCCAACACGGTGGCTGATCTGCTGAAAATCGCACTGGCTCATTCAACCCCCGCCGCCAAACATTGAATCTGTCAGGCGGCCCGCTCGAAGTCCCCGCCCAAGGCCGTGAAAAGCAGCCCCCAAAGAATAGCCCTATGCCCACCACCATCATCGACGGCGTCGCACTCTCGAAGCAACTGCGCCAAGAGATTTCCAACCAAGTCGCGCATTGCGTACAAGAAGGCAAACAACCCGGCTTGGCTGTCATTCTGGTTGGCGAAGACCCAGCTAGTCAGGTTTACGTGCGAAACAAGATCAAAGCTTGTCAAGACGTCGGCATCCACTCAATCCTCGAACGTTATGAGTCAGACCTCACTCAAGCGGAACTGCTTGAAAGAATTGCGGCGCTGAACGAGGACCCCAGAGTCCACGGCATTTTGGTGCAACTCCCGCTGCCACCTCACATGGACAGCCAACTGGTTCTAGAAGCCATCAGCGCGGCCAAAGACGTTGACGGCTTTCATGTACAAAGCGCCGGCGCACTGATGACGGGCTTACCAGGGTTTCTGCCATGCACGCCCTTTGGCTGCATGAAGATGCTTGAAAGCCTGGTGCCCAGCGGCCAGCCGTTTGACCTGCGTGGGCAACACGCTGTTGTGATAGGCCGCAGCAACATCGTCGGCAAACCCATGGCCATGATGCTTTTGCAGCGCAACGCCACTGTCACGATTTGTCACAGTGGCACGGCCAATCTCAGTGAATTGACCAAACAAGCAGACATCGTCGTCGCGGCAGTTGGCAAGCGCAACACCGTGACTGCTGAGATGGTAAAGCCCGGCGCGATCGTGATTGATGTCGGTATGAACAGGGACGATGAAGGTAAATTGTGCGGAGATGTTGACTTTGCCAATGTTCAAAACGTGGCTGGCGCAATCACCCCAGTTCCGGGCGGTGTGGGGCCAATGACCATCACCATGTTGCTCGCCAACACGGTTGCCGCCGCGCGTGGACTTGTCTGATTCGAGGACGTGGCAGGCTCAGGTGATTCGCCGACGGCTTAAGAAAAAACGCTTTGCCTAGAAGACAGTCGCCAGTTGACCCAGCCGGCAATCAGCCATTGTGTGGCGACCAATGCACTTCCAATGCCATGCCATAAAGCCAGATCAGCCCCGCTTGCGCGTGCGCTCACGATGACCGGTGAGACCGCATAATGGTTCGCCAACGCGAGGGCTCCAACCGCCCACAGCGCCCAAGCAATTCGCCTGCCGGCGGTTAGCGCATCTAGCAGCGACACCACCCAAATCAATGCGGCCAGCGCCACACTCCAAAAGCTTTGCGCAACAAAAATTCTCGCTGCAATGCGCCCCGCCTCAGCCAGCTCAGTCGCAGTCGCAAAAACCACAGGCACCGCAACAAAAGCAAGCGCGGTGATCCCGCCCCACCACAGAGCGGCCAGCATTCGACTGAGGCGAAAAATCACTCGTAGCGCACCCGGATGACTTCTAAACGGCGGACCCCTCCTGGGGTGTGAACTTCAGCCACATCCCCCTCTTCCTTACCGATGAGTGCGCGTGCAATGGGTGAGCCAATGTTGATCAGCCCTTGCTTCAGGTCAGCCTCGTCCTCGCCGACGATTTGATACGACACAGCATCACCACTGTCCTCATCCTCCAAATCCACCGTGGCACCAAAAACCACCTTGCCGTTGGCGTCAACCGAAGCCGGATCAATGACCAGCGCCGTCGCAAGCTTGCTCTCAATCTCGGCAATGCG
>CBFIFT010000020.1:0-22094 GCA_965661935.1 Burkholderiaceae bacterium
CGCCCCATCCGACGGCAATCATGGGACGCTCCAATCCATCGCGCAGAATCGCCACCCAATCAAAACCTTGATCAAACGAGACATACGCGGCGGCGTGCAAAGCGCTGTAGAAAAATGCGCTCACGCCCAGCAAGCGCCTGATGCTCGCCAACCCCGTCCATGCAAATCCCCTTTGCAGCGGCGTCAGAAGGAGCACGACACCCAACGCTTGGGTGGCCCACACGCCAGTGAGCGCTAACACTTGCGCTGCTGGATTGGGACCCAAGCCGCCCATGACGAGGCCAGGAGCATTGGCCCACAAGGGGCTCAAGACCAAGAGCCAGACCAGCGCCCGCCACCACCCGCGAAAAGGGCGTTGCCGCCAGTCGCGAGGCCACTGAAGCGTCAAAAATGGCGCCTTAAATCCATGCCTCGGTACAACTCGGCAACTTGCGACTCATACCCATTGAAAGGCAGGGTGGGTTGGCGCTTCGCAAACCATCCAGAGCCGAGGATACGCTCGCTGGCTTGGCTCCATCTGGGGTGCGAGACGGCGGGATTCACGTTTGCGTAAAAACCATACTCACCCGGCGCCGCTTGGTTCCACGCAGTGGCGGGCTGAGTTTCAGACACGCGGATGGTGACCAAAGACTTTGCGCTTTTGAAGCCATACTTCCACGGCACCATCAGCCTCAGTGGCGCGCCATTTTGCGGCGGTAAAGTTTTTCCGTACATGCCAAACACCATCATCGTCAGCGGATGCATGGCTTCGTCTAGGCGCAGGCCCTCTTGATACGGCCAGTCGAGGCTGCTCATTTTCAACCCAGGCATCACGGCAGGATCGACGTGGCTGACAAAAGACACATATCGCGCCGAAGTCTTGGGCTCGCTGGCCTTCAAAATGTGGCTGAGTGAGTAGCCAATCCATGGCACCACCATCGCCCAAGCCTCAACACAGCGGAATCGATAGATCCGCTCTTCCATCGGCGCCAACTTCAACAAGTCCTCGATGGCCCATGTTTTGGGCTTGAGCACATCGCCCTCGACCCTGAGCGTCCAGGGCTCAAGCGCCATAGCCGACGCGTACCGAGCCGGGTCCTCTTTGTCGAGTCCGAACTCGTAGAAGTTGTTGTATTGCGTCGCATCGGCCTCGCTGGTCATCTGCCCAAAGGCGCGGGCACCAGGCAGCTCACTGGGCTGAAAAGGCAATGGGCGTCCAGCACCAGCCAGCGCGCCCCCAACCGACCCCATACCCAAGCCAGCCACACCAGCGGCCAAGGCCGACTTGAGTAGGCGACGGCGCGAAGCGAAGTCGTCTTCCGCCGTGATGGTTGACGCCAAGTCGTCGCCACGCAAGCGCGCCTTGAGGTCTGTCGTCGATCGAATCAACACACCAAAGCTCCGAAACCCAGCGGCTCAGAATTACAGTTCACCATAGCTGTGCAAGCCGCTCAAGAACATGTTCACACCCAAGAACGCGAAGGTAGTGATGGCCAAGCCAACCAACGCCCACCACGCTGATGCTGTGCCACGCAAGCCTTTCATCAGGCGCATGTGCAGCCAAGCCGCGTAATTGAGCCAAACAATCAAGGCCCAAGTTTCTTTGGGGTCCCAACTCCAGTAGCCGCCCCAAGCATCAGCTGCCCAGAGTGCACCCAAAACCGTGGCGATGGTGAAGAAGGCAAAGCCAACTGCAATCGCCTTGTACATGACGTCGTCGAGCACTTCGAGTGAGGGCAATCGCATGGCGATGCGATGGCGTGCTCGCATGATGCCGGCCATGATCAGCGCCGACACACCAGCGTACACAATCCAATAGCTAGCCCCAGCCTCGACGGCGCCCCGGCGAAACACCAGGGGCTCAAAGCACAGCAAGGTACCCAAGAGCCAAAGAGGTGCCAACTTCAGCCAATGGGTGTAGCTTGCGCTTTGTTTGATCAAATAGGCGAAGGCCACCATGGCGGCAATCGAGAAGGTGCCATAGCCAATGAAATTGGCAGGGACGTGCAGCTTCATCCACCAGCTCTGCAGCGCAGGGACGAGCGGCTGAATCGTTCCAGCCTGTCGAACCAACCCGTACCAAAGCAAGAAACCAACGGCTGCGCTCACGACCAGCATCACAAATGCGCCCATGCTTTTCGTGCGGTAGTGGGCCTCGTAATAGAGGTAGAACAAAGCCGTCATCCAGCAAAACATGACGAACACTTCGTACAAATTGGATACCGGTATATGACCGATATCGGGCCCCATTTGGTGGCTCTCATACCAGCGCACCATGGTGCCTACGAGCGCCAAAGTCACAGCAACCCAAGTCAAGCGCGAACCCAACTCGTCGAACGAAGCACCCCATTGGGTGCTGGCGAAACCCAACCAATAGAACACCGTCGCCATAAAGAACAGCACACACATCCACAAAATAGCGGACTGGCTAGACAAGAAATACTTGAGCATGAACACCTGCTCGGCTCGATTCAAGTCTGCACCATCGGGCCCTTGGTACAAGTAAATACTCAGCAATGCCAATCCAGCGACCACCCACATCAGGTGGCCGAGTTTTCGCCAAAACCACCCGAGCGCGATGACGGCAGGGACGCAGCCGATCAAAATCAATTGCTCATAAATGTCCATGCTGTTGCGGTAGAGCCCAAACGCAACTGCCGCGCCGAGCACTGCGGAGAGGGCGAACAGCCAATCTGTCAGAGAGCGCCGCTTTTCCATGCCGCTGTTGGTGCTGGGTTGGGGTGCCGTGGCACTCGCTGTGTTCATGTCAACTCCTTCATCACGCGGCGTTTGATGGCCGCAAACTCTGTATCAACGTCTATCACTTTTCGATTCACAGACATGGCTAGCGTCACATCGCAAGCTTTGTCCGCAGGCTGCGCATTGAGCCAAACCCAGACCCGCTTCTCGCGGATGTAGAGCATGGCAAAAATACCCACGATCAACAACAAACAGCCTAGATAAACCACATTTTTCCCAGGGGCGCGCGCCAACTGAAACACGCTTGCCTGCACTTGGTTGAAGTCATCCAAGGCAAAGGTCATCGGCGCAGGGTAATAAAACGAGTCGCTCAGGGCCAATACGGCAGAGACCAAAAAATCGCGCTGCTCTGGGCTCCAGTCCCAAGCAGGCTTGCCCGCGCGCTCGACACCGATGTCGACCACCTCTGCCATCATGGCGTTGATCATGGAAATCAGTGTCTCACCCACCCGTTCGCGCTGTGCTTCGGGCACGTAGGTATCTAAGAAGAATGACAGGGCTGCAAGCCCACCTCGACCCAGTGGCTTGCCGTCCAAGCTCAAGCCCACTGGTGGCATTTTTTGCAGCTCGGGGTCAGCACCTGCATACAGGTCTAGTGCTCTGGCCGCCGAACCACGCAGCGCGTCTAATGCCGCTTGAGACTTATCTGCCGCAACCTTGTCCACGTACCGAGCAACAGCTTGGGCCCGCACCCTTGGGTCAGCCAAGTCGCGTTTGATCTGCAAAAACGTCTCGATTGAATCCTGTTCATCTACGGGAATTCGCAAGTAGCGGTAAGGATCGGCCGGCGTGTCTCTCACGCCCAGCAGAACCTTGCGCTGTCCATCGACCGACACGGGAAGCATGTAGTTGTTGAACTCCTTGGCCTGACCAGCCGCATCGCGCAATTTGTAGCTGAAGCTAGGGCCCACGTTTTGCAAACGCTGCTCGCTCAGTGATTTGCTTCCTGAGCCCATGTGTTGCGCAAAGCTTTGCACCAAGTTGACGCTTCGCACGTCTGCACCTGATGCTGACTCAGCACCCATGTTCTCTACATTGATGACCCGCAAGCCAGTCACTTCTAGCCGCAAGGTCTCTTGCCCACCTCGCTGCAAGGCTGTGGCCTCGCCCACCTTGGTTTGCACCACAAACGGCTCGGTGGCAGCGCCCATACTTTTGGCACGCAGCGTCAAAGCAGAACCACCGTCGTCAAAGCTCGATTGGTAAATATTGATGCCCTTGTAGGAGGCCGGGTGGTTCACTTCAACACGGGCTGGCGTCTGCTCGCCCGTTTGCTTATCGTGGATCACGATGTCGCTGGCGAACAATTTGGGCATACCCGTTTGGTAATAATCCACGACAAATTTTTTCAACTCAATCGCGATGGGTAAATCTTGAATCAATACGCCGCTAGGCTGGCTCAAAATCACGGCGTCTGCTGTCCCACCCTCAGGAACGAGCAAGTTGCCACGAAAGGTTGGGTTCGACGCACTCAAGCGGTGCTCTGCCGGCACATCGGCAATCAAGCCACCGCCATCAAAGGGCGTTTTGTGCCCAAGCCACATTTGCGCCGTGATCATCATGTTGCCATCGAGCAAGCCACCGATACACACCAAAACAATGGCACTGTGTGCTGCGATGTAACCCAGCTTATTGGCCGCACCCGCCTTGGCTGCCACCATCACGCCATCATCTCGCTCTTGAACTTTGGTTTTGAAGCCAAGTTGCCCCAGACCTTGCACCACGTCAGCCGTCACCTGCTGCAAATCTCCATCCAAGCGGCCTTTGGCCTTGTGTGGAAAAGCCTGCAGACTTTGGGCTCGAACGCCTTCCTTGAAGGTTTTGATATCACGCAAAATTTTTGGCGTATTGCGCGCGATGCACAAACTGGTGCTCACCACCAGAAAAGCCAAGATCAACAAGAACCACCACGCGCTGTACACCGAATACAGTCCGGCCACCTCGAACACATCTGCCCAAAACGGACCAAACTGGTTGACGTAATTGTTGAGTGGCTCTTGTTGCTTGAGGACCGTGCCGATCACCGAAGCGATGCAGATGATGCTCAGCAATGCGATGGCAAATCGCATGGAAGAGAGCAGCTCAACCCAACCCTGAAAGTAACTGCGCTGGCGAGATGGATTGCCGATTGAGGATGCGTTCATGTTTTTATTCAGTGTGACACCGGGGTGCGTGACCCAGAAAAAAGGCGGTCGCTTTGCAACGCCCGCCTGTTTGTGAGGCTAAAAATCGCGAAAGGTTCCCGATTTTGCCCTCAAATATTCACAACCGCCTGCGCGGCACGCAAGTGCCCTTACCGCAGCCCGGCGATGTAATCCGCCACCGCGGCGATTTCTTTGTCGTTCATCTTAGAGGCCACAGTCGTCATCACCGAGTTGTTGCCGCGAGCGCCCGAGCGGAACGCCTTCAGCTGGGTGGCGGTGTAGTCCGCGTGCTGGCCCGCCAAACGGGGGTATTGAATCGGCAGACCTGCGCCATTGGGGCTGTGACAGCCAGCACACGCGGCGATCTTGCGATCTGAGATGCCACCGCGATAAATGGTCTCGCCGGCACGCACCAATTCTGGGTCAGATGCAAAACCCAGCTTAGGCTTTTGCTCTGCTAGCCAAAATGCGATGTTGATCATGTCTTGGTCATTCAACGCGGCGACCATGCCCGACATGATGGGGTTGGCGCGCTTGCCAGATTTGTATTCGCGCAACTGCTTGAGCAAGTACTCGGGGTGCTGACCGGCCAGCTTGGGGTTAGCGGGGGTCGTTGAGTTGCCATCTGCTGCATGACAGGCAACACAGATTTGCGCATATTTGGTGGCGCCAGCGCCCACATCAGGCTTCAAGGTTTCGGCTTGTGCGGTGGCGACCATCGCCAAGGTGCAAATCAGGGTGGCTAAATGCTTCATGGTGTTTCAGTTGTTTCAGTGAATAACCAAGACGACAAATCAGCGTCTTGTGCGGTCATAAGCAGAACATTTTACAATGCCCGGAACGACTGCCCCAAATGAAGCCCACTCAAGACACCAAACTTTCCCCTGATTCCGCAAGCCTACCTACACCGCTTGGTTGGCTGCACACCGCCAGATTTCTGACCACTGCACCCGAATTGCAACATTTGCCACCTGTGGACGTGCCCGAAATCGCGTTTGTTGGACGCTCCAACGCGGGCAAGTCGACTTGTATCAATACCCTCACTCAGCAGCGGCGCTTGGCCTTCGCGTCTAAAACCCCCGGACGAACCCAAAGCATCAATTTATTCGCTTTGGGCAAGCAAAACGCCACGGACGCCGTCTTTGCCGACTTGCCAGGGTATGGCTACGCCGCTGTGCCTCAGCAAGCCAAGCGGCGCTGGCAACAAGTGATGGCCAACTATTTGGTGAGTCGCAAAAGCCTCACTGGCGTGGTGATGCTCTGTGATGCTCGATTGGGACTGACTGAACTTGACGAGTTGCTGCTCGAGGTGATCCGCCCACGCGTCGAGGACGGCCTGAAGTTTTTGGTGCTCCTGACCAAGGCGGACAAACTCACCCGAGCCGAAGCCAACAAAGCGATGTCTATTGCCAAGCTGCAAACGGCAGGTGGCGACTTGGACCTCTTCTCCGCCTTGAAGAAACAAGGCGTAGAACGCGTGGCACAAACGCTGTGGGACTGGTCGCACGAAGCGTGATGCCTGAAAACCAAGGCGCACCAGTGGGTGACAGCCGTGGTGTTGCCCCCGGCAATCCTTGCCCTTACTTGTAGCGGTTGTAGCCCCACAGGTATTGAGCTGGGTTGCGCAAAATCAGCTTCTCCATCCATAGGTTGACTTGTCCAGCGGCGGCGACATGGTCGCCCTCAGGTAACGCACTCTCTGGCCGAGTCACCCGGATCACATAACCGCGGCCCCAAGCGAGGCGCTCTACCGAGGCCAGGAAAACCTCGTCAGCCAGCTCTGCCAACCGAGCGGCCAGCGTCATGGTGTAGGCTGATTTGCCAAAAAATGGCGCAACCACCCCCATGTTGGGCGGCGGGACTTGATCGGGCAACAAGCCCACGACACCGCCTTTTTTGAGGACTTGCAAGAGCTTTTTCACGCCAGACATGTTGGTCGGCACAGGATCGACCCCTGGCCGCACCCGTCCCGCGTTGAGCAAGGGGCTCAAGTAGGTCTTGCGTGGTGGCTGGAACAGCACCGAAATGGGCTGGCGCTCACCCCACGCTTGGGCGTAAGCGATCACTGTGAGCTCGAACGCGCTCAGGTGCGGGGTCAAGAACAGCACACTGCGACCGCTTTGTAGGGCCTCTTCAATCAGCTCGCCCCCCTCCCACGTGGTGGGCACGGGGCGGCCAAACCACAGCCTGGGTATCTCCGCGATCATCTGGCCTGCGGCGCCCACAGCGGCGCGCGCGTCTCGCTCCGGGATGGCCGCTTGTTGCGTGTTTTCTCGCCAATGGCGGCGGTAACTGCGAGACATCGACCAAGTCATCCACCCCATCACCCAGCCCAACACATGCAGCACAACCAGAGGGAGCTGGCCCAGCGCACGAAAAGACCGCAACCAAAAAGCAGCGGCCAACGACAGCGGTGGTTGGGTAGGCAATGACATTTGACTTCGTAGGGTTGAAATAGGGAGACGCTGTTGCAAGCAGCGCAACAAGTGCGCGCACCCTTATAATCTAACCCATCGCCGAGTTAAAGAACTACTTGCGGGGCGATTCACAAATTTCCGCTAAAGCGTTCGCCAATCTTTCCCTCCCAGGATCCGGCAAGCGTCGAATATTCGGGAGGTTTTGCAAGGAAAATCATGGCGAACGACTACCTGTTCACCTCAGAATCTGTCTCTGAGGGACACCCAGACAAAGTAGCGGATCAAATTTCTGATTCGATTCTGGATGCTATTTTTGAACAAGACCCACTCAGTCGAGTGGCTGCCGAGACCCTCACCAATACCGGCTTGGTGGTGCTAGCAGGAGAGGTCACCACCAACGCCAACGTTGACTACATCCAAGTCGCACGAGACACGATTCAGCGCATCGGCTACGACAACACCGACTACGGCATTGACTACAAAGGCTGCGCGGTCATGGTTTGCTACGACAAGCAAAGCAACGACATCGCGCAAGGCGTTGACCACGCCTCAGATGACCACTTGAACACTGGCGCAGGCGATCAAGGCCTCATGTTCGGTTACGCCTGCGATGAGACCCAAGAGTTGATGCCCGCGCCCATTTTTTATGCGCACCGATTGGTCGAGCGCCAAGCCCAATTGCGCAAAGACGGGCGCTTGCCATTTTTAGGCCCCGACGCCAAGAGCCAGGTCACGATGCGCTACGTTGACGGCAAGCCACACAGCATCGATACGGTGGTGCTTTCAACCCAGCACACGCCCGATCAGAGTGAGACCGCCCACACCATGAAGGCCAGCTTCATCGAGGCTGTCGTTGAGCAAATCATCAAACCCGTGCTGCCTGCCGAGTGGCTGCATGAAACCAAGTTTTTGATCAACCCAACCGGTCGCTTTGTGGTCGGTGGCCCCCAAGGCGATTGTGGCCTGACTGGTCGCAAGATCATCGTTGACACCTACGGTGGCGCTTGCCCCCACGGTGGCGGCGCGTTCTCTGGCAAAGATCCCACCAAGGTTGACCGCTCGGCTGCTTACGCCGCACGTTATGTGGCTAAAAACTTGGTCGCGGCTGGTCTGGCCACGCGTTGCCAAATTCAGGTGGCCTACGCCATTGGTGTTGCTCAACCCATGAACATCACTGTCAACACCTACGGCACCGGCGTGATCGACGACGAGCGCCTGTCGGCGCTGGTGCGCGAACATTTTGATTTGCGCCCCAAAGGCATCATCCAAATGCTCGACTTGTTGCGCCCCATCTATCGAAAAACCGCGGCTTATGGTCACTTTGGTCGCGATGAGCCCGAGTTCAGCTGGGAGCGCACCGACAAGGCTGAAGCACTGCGGGCTGCAGCGGGGATCTGAGCAGTTGATGAGAAGCATCGCTTCATTGATGACCTAGCGAAAGTCCCGCGAGCCATGACTTAAACGAGGTAGCCAATCCGTTGCATCGCGCAAATGTTTGGCTACCAAGTGGGTCACCTGGCCACCGGTCTCGGTGTCGCGCTGCCACACCCCATACACCACCAACAACTTCGCTTGCGCCCATTCGCGCTTGAACCGCTCTTTGGTGTCCCGCCACACCACCACATTCACACTGCCCGTCTCATCCTCTAGGGTCATGAACATCACGCCCTTCGCCGTGGAGGGTTGTTGCCTCACGGTCACCAAACCGCAGGCCCTCGCCAGACGACCATCTGGCAAAGACTGCAACTCACGAGCTGACAACAAGCGCTGCGCAGCCAAGCGAGGTCTCAGCAGGCCCACGGGGTGACCCTTCAAGCTCAAGCCCGTTGCCGCGTGATCTAAGAAAATATCCTCTGCTGCGGTCGGTGGCTCCCATGACCAGTCAGCGGCATCGACCACTTGGTCTTCAAGCAAGGGTTGATCGGGTGTCCATGCGATGGCTTCCCAGACTTGCTGACGCCGATGACCGGCCAAACTGCCCATGGCATCGGCTTGTGACAACAATGTCAATTGAGCCACGCTCAAACGCGCTCGGGCCGCCAAATCTTCAATATCGACAAAGGGCGCCTGCGCACGCGCAGCGACCACCCGCTCGGCCACCGACTGCTGTAGCCCCGCGACACACCGCAAACCCAAGCGCACCTCATCAAGTGCATCTCCGCTTAAGCATGAGTCCCATTCGCTGTGCATGACATCTACCGGCTGCACGCGCACGCCATGACGCACCGCGTCTTGGACCAACTGCGAAGGGGTATAAAACCCCAAGGGTTGGCTGTTCAGCATCGCCACCAAAAAGCAGGCTGGTTCGTGGCATTTGAGCCAAGCGCTGGCGTACACCAACAAAGCAAAACTGGCGGCGTGACTTTCGGGGAAGCCGTATTCGCCAAAGCCCTGAATTTGCGCAATGATTTGCTGCGCAAAGGCCACCGTATAGCCACGCGACACCATGCCCGCCATGATGCGTTCTTGAAAACGATGGACGTCGCCCTTTTTTTGCCAGGCCGCCATCGAGCGTCGCAGCGTATCGGCCTCTTCGGCATCAAAACCCGCGGCCAGCATGGCCACTTGCATCACCTGCTCTTGAAACAAGGGCACGCCCAGGGTGCGCCCCAAAGCCGCCTCTAAGGCAGCACTGGGGTAGGTGATGGGCTCAAGCCCTCGGCGACGGCGCAGATAAGGGTGGACCATGCCGCCTTGAATAGGGCCCGGGCGCACAATGGCCACTTGAATCACCAAGTCATAAAAACACTGCGGTCGCAAGCGCGGCAGCATGCTCATCTGCGCGCGGCTCTCCACTTGAAACACCCCAACCGTATCGGCGCGACACAGCATCTCAAAAGTGGCTGGGTCTTCGGGTGGAATGTCTTGCATCACAAACTCATGACCTCGGCGTTGTGTGACCCACTCCAACGCTTTTCTCAGCGCGCTCAACATGCCCAACGCCAAGACATCCACTTTGAGCAAACCCACCACGTCTAGATCGTCCTTGTCCCATTGGATCAGGCTTCGATCACGCATGCGCGCATTCTCTATGGGCACCATGCGACTGAGTTTGTCGCGTGTCAGCACAAAGCCGCCCACATGCTGACCCAAATGGCGCGGAAAACCCATCAGCGCACGCGCCAATTGCAGCCACAGCCCCCACAAGGCCGGACGCTTCTCAGTCGCACGGCCTAAGCGAATCAACGCTTCTTCTAGCGCCTGTTCACTCACCTCTCGCGAGTACATACCCGGGTGTGCTTTGGCCACTTCAGCCACCAAATCGGGCTCTACGCCTAAGGCCTTGCCCACATCGCGCACAGCACTTCTCGGGCGGTAGCTGATGACGGTGGCGGCAATGGCAGCCCGCTCACGACCATACTTTTGATAGATGTATTGAATGACCTCTTCGCGTCTTTCATGCTCAAAGTCAACATCTATATCAGGGGGCTCTCGCCTCGCACGACTGATGAAGCGCTCGAACAATAAAGTGCTTCGGGCTGGGTCCACCTCGGTGATGCTGAGGCAGTAGCAAACCGCTGAGTTGGCAGCGGATCCTCTGCCTTGGCACAAGATCTGTCGCCCCCTTGCAAAGTTAACCAAATCAGAGACGGTCAAAAAGTACATCTCGTACTTCAGTTCGGTGATCAAAGCCAGCTCGTGTTCGACTTGGCTTTGCACGCGACCGGGGATCCCCTTGGGGTAGCGTTGCTCAGCCCCTTGCCAGACGCGGTGTGCCAACGCTTCGGCGGGGCTGGAGAACTCGCCTTGCCACACTTCATCCGGGTACTGGTAACGCAGCTGATCTAAGCTGAATTCGCACCGCCGCACCAACTCAACGGTGCGCTCTAAGAGTGCACGCGGGTAAATCTGGTGCAAACGGTTAAGGCTGCGCATTGCACACTCAGCGTTCATTGCCAGTTGGTCGCCACATGCATGCACAGGTTGATTCAGACGCATAGCCGTCATGACATCTAGCAGGGGCTTGCGCGACTTCACATGCATGCGCACAGCACCGGCGGCCAACGTGTCAATACCGACCGCATCTGCCCACTCTTGCATCAGCGTTCGCCACCAAGCGTCGTCCAATGCACCTTGCAAAACCACACCCAACACACTGCACTTTGGATGGACCGCTACCCACGCGCGCAAGAATTCAAGGCCGGCTGATTCAAAGGTCGGCTGAACTCGCCATTCTTGACGAGGTGGGCAGAGCACCCACTCGATATGGCTCAAGGCCTCCCAATCTGATGGGTTGGCGCTGACAACATAGCTTCCCTTGGCTGCCGCCATTCGCGCTCGGGTAATGTGCTCACACAAGTTCCCCCACCCGACGGCGTTGCGGGGCAGCGCCACCACCGCCCAAGCATTGGGCAAGATAAATAAGCTGCCGGGCACATAGCGCAAGCCCAAGGCCTTGGCTTGCTGATGCGCCCGAACGACCCCTGCGACTGAACATTCATCGGTTAACGCCACGGCCTCGTAACGCAGCTCATGCGCGCGCTTGATCAACTCTTCTGGGTGCGAAGCCGCGTTTAGAAATGAAAAGTTGCTCTGCGCCCACAGCTCGGCGTAAGGCGGCAGAGGGGACGCGTCACGCATAGATGCCATGCAAGTACCACTGTTCTGCTTCGCGGTAGACCCACAACCACCCAGCCCGCTCTGACCACGCCACGAAATAGTCGCGGCGTACCGCCTGCGCGGGCTCCACTTGCACCTCCGATTGCCAGGGCCAGGCGCCGACCCGCTGCGGACCTAAGACCATGCGCAGCGGGCCTTGATACCAAGGCCGCTCGTCCTTCATCCACAGCGGCATGGGCGAGCTAAGCAACCAAGCTGGGGCCATGCGCGCATGGGGTAAAAGAGGCGCTTGCGCAAGCGGTGCTGCCGCTGGGTCTGACCACTTTTGCATGCGCTCAGGAATAGGGTCAGCCACGGTTTGCACACAAGACACCCCCACACCGCCCCAGCGTGCGCTCATTTCTTGTAGACACACAGACAAACTGCGACCTGGTGGACCATCCCACAAGCCTTTGTGCCCCGACTCTAGAGCGACCGAGGCCTTGACTTTCAAACCGACTTCGACCACCGGCTCAACCCACGGCCAGTGCGCCCGATGCAAGGTCGTTAGCCGCCACCAGATATCGAAGTCGCTTGTGGGATCAGTGCTGCAGATCTCGAAGCACTGCTCCAACTGACGCCCTTGTGCGCGTTGGATCTGAGGCGCATCAAAGACCAAGCGCCACTCGATCACTTGACCTTTTAGCTGGCGCGCCATCATCCACGCAACCATTTCTTGCAACATCGCCGGCATCACGGCATCAACCTCTGCCCAACGGGTCGCAGGCTGTTGCCATTGCCTTTGTATTGCAAACTCGGCTGGCGCCTGCCAAGGTGAGAGCTCAACCGGCTGATCTCCATAGGCCTGATCCAGTATGCGCAGCACGCCTGCGCCCCAACGCCGAGCCACTGAACCCCGCGGTAACCGGCGCAAATCGCCCCAGGTCCGCAAACCCAATGCCTGCCAAACAGACTGGTACCTTTGGGTTTGTGGCAAAGCCGCGAGCGGCAGCTCATCGGTGGTGTGCACCTTCACCGACAAACCCAAGTGCGCGCGCGCCCACGCCTGCCAGGCGGTCGCCCCCCACCCGACACGCCAAGGCTCTGGCCACGCCGCCCCCCACTGCTCAGCCCAGACGTCACGCATATGGCGCCACAAAGCCTGTGAGCCTCCCCAGTACATGGTGACCGCGCGTGCATCAATCGCCACCACGTTGTCTATCAGGTACACATCTGGCGAAAAGCACAAGCTCCAGTTGGCCACCGAGGCCGCTGTAGGTGGCGGCGCTTCAGGCTGCTTGTCTGAAGGCGTCAGCGCCATCCAGCGCACGGCATTCATCCGCGTACTCCAATGCTTCATCGCGGCGCTCTGCCACCTGCTTTTGCTGAGCCCACATGGCGTGGCTCAGGTCCCCGTGCCACCAAGGCAATTGCAAGATCTCCGGTCGCGGCTGGCCGCGGCGCTTAAGTACCTGCACTTGAAGCGCGGGCGATGCACTTTGGGACGCACTCAAATCCACTGCCAAACGCAATGGCGCAGGCGACGCCTGCACCTGACACGACTGAGGCCGAAACAACCACATCAAAGCCTCGCTTTGCGCCGCAAAGTATTGGATCCGGCGCAACGCCAAGGCGTTCGCCTGCGGCAGCCAAGCCAGTACGGCCACCACGTCCGCGCACTGCAACGCCTGCTCTACCGCCCACGCGCAAGCTTGAGGTCGCTCTGGATGCAGCCAAACCAAGCGCGAGACATCCATTCCCCACGCCGACCACGCCGGCGCAAATGGCGGGTGCACAGGGTTGACCACCACCACCGTGGCAGCCCATGGCGACTCTGCCCCACGCAAAGCCTGCTGTTGTCGCTGCACCAAAGCAGGCGCCACCAATTGCACGTCTGCGCCAACTGCTGGCGCATGCAATATTTCATTGATTTGCCCTGCTGCCCAGCCTTTTTCTGGCAAGGCTTCGTCTAAGTCGGCATACCCAGTTGGCCACACGCCTTGGGTGCTGTGATGGAACTCGCTATCGGGGGTTGGAGCCGCAGTCCAAACGCTCCCTGGTGGGCATTGTTCGATGATGTGGTGAATGTTTTTCATGGTTGAATACTGTGTTTTTGTACAGTATATGTGTGGCATTCAGCCGCTGCAAGTGCCTTTATTTCCCCCAAATAGCAAAGGAAATGGGGGTTGGCTCTTGAAAAGCCACCTTGACACCCCTATCATTAGCACTCTAGTCATCCGAGTGCTAACAACATTCGAATGCTTGATTCCCATGCGGCGCATGACCTTGATCGGGTGCGTCGCTTTTATTGACCTGTGAAATCTACTTCCAAGGAGAAGCCATGAAATTACGCCCTCTGCACGACCGAGTGATCGTCAAGCGCTTAGAAAATGAAACCACGACCGCCTCAGGCATCGTGCTACCCGACAGCGCCGCTGAAAAGCCTGACCAAGGCGAGATCTTGGCCGTCGGCGCCGGCAAAAAGAACGACAAGGGCGAGTTGAGCCCCATGTCTGTTCAAGTCGGTGATCGCGTGCTGTTTGGTAAGTACAGCGGTCAAACCGTCAAAGTTGACGGCGAAGAGCTGCTGGTGATGAAAGAAGACGACCTGTTCGCAGTCGTCGAGAAGTAATTTCTACCCCATTGATCGATGGAGCGCGCTCACACGAGCGCCTCTGAATCGCTAACGCAAAAAGGAATCCAATATGTCAGCAAAAGACGTAATTTTTGGCGGCGAAGCCCGCGCACGCATGGTTGAAGGCGTGAATATTCTGGCCAACGCTGTGAAAACCACCCTGGGCCCCAAAGGTCGCAACGTGGTGCTCGAGCGCTCGTTCGGCGCCCCCACAGTGACCAAAGACGGTGTGTCTGTGGCCAAAGAAATTGAACTCAAAGACCGCCTGCAAAACATGGGCGCTCAAATGGTCAAAGAAGTGGCCTCTAAGACCTCAGACAACGCGGGCGACGGCACCACCACCGCCACCGTGTTGGCACAGTCCATCGTGCGTGAAGGCATGAAGTACGTGGCCGCAGGTATGAACCCCATGGACTTGAAGCGCGGTATCGACAAAGCGGTTGAAGCGTTGATCGCGCAACTCAAAGTTGCCTCTAAGCCCACAACCACCAGCAAAGAAATCGCCCAAGTTGGCTCCATCTCTGCCAACAGCGACGCCAGCATTGGTGACATCATCGCCAGCGCCATGGACAAAGTCGGCAAAGAAGGCGTGATCACGGTTGAAGACGGCAAGTCTTTGCAAAACGAACTCGACGTGGTCGAGGGTATGCAATTTGACCGTGGCTATTTGTCGCCTTACTTCATCAACAACCCAGAAAAGCAAGCTGCCGAGCTGGACGATCCTTACATCTTGTTGCACGACAAAAAGATCAGCAACATCCGCGACCTGTTGCCCACGCTAGAAGCTGTGGCTAAAGCTGGTCGCCCCTTGCTGATCATTGCTGAAGACATCGAAGGCGAAGCCCTTGCCACCTTGGTGGTCAACACCATGCGCGGCATCTTGAAAGTCTGCGCCGTCAAGGCACCTGGCTTTGGCGACCGCCGCAAGGCCATGTTGGAAGACATCGCTATCTTGACTGGCGGCAAAGTGATTGCTGAAGAAGTTGGCATGTCTTTGGACAAAGTCACTTTGGCTGACTTGGGTCAGGCCAAGCGCGTCGAAATCGGCAAGGAAAACACCACCCTCATCGATGGCGCTGGTTCAGCCGACGACATCGAAGCTCGCGTCAAGCAAGTTCGCATTCAAATCGAAGAAGCCACCAGCGACTACGACCGCGAAAAGCTGCAAGAGCGCGTGGCCAAATTGGCTGGCGGTGTAGCCGTGATCAAAGTTGGCGCGGCAACAGAAGTCGAAATGAAAGAGAAGAAAGCCCGCGTGGAAGACGCGTTGCACGCAACCCGTGCCGCGGTTGAAGAAGGCATCGTTGCCGGCGGTGGCGTGGCTTTGTTGCGTGCCCGTCAGATGGCTGGCGAGATCCAAGGCGCCAACGCCGATCAAGACGCTGGCATTCGCTTGGTGTTGAAAGCTGTCGAAGCGCCCCTGCGCGAAATCGTTTACAACGCCGGTGGCGAGCCCTCAGTGGTCGTCAACGCTGTGTTGGATGGCAAGGGCAACTTTGGCTTCAACGCCGCCAATGACACCTACGGTGACATGATCGAAATGGGTATTTTGGATCCCACGAAAGTGACCCGCACTGCATTGCAAAACGCAGCATCTGTGGCATCACTGATGTTGACCACAGAGTGCATGGTCGCCGACGCACCTAAGGAAGATGCACCAGCCATGGGCGGTGGCATGGACGGTATGGGCGGCATGGGTGGCATGGGTGGCATGGGCGGCATGATGTAAATCACGCGCCTTGCGACCAGCGCCTCTTGCGAGGGGCGCCACCTCCGCAACTGCACCAACCCCTGCGCACGCAAGTGCCAGGGGTTTTTTCATGCCTGAAGCGTTGAAGCACGCCTTGTTCGCCCAAGTACTAATGAGATAAACAATTCATTTTCAAGAATCTAATTCGAATGGATGTTGCGCCATATGCAATTGGATACTTTTCCTGAATTGGGCATTTGAGTGATGCTGGCTACGATTGATTCATCTTTTTGGTGACATCAATCGGGAGCCATTCAAATGTCTCAAATCATAAAATTCATCGCAGCATTTTCTTTGTGTGCCAGCGCCCACGTGACTGCCCACGCAGACGACATCACCACCGACCCAGCCTACGTCTACGGAGAGTTGAAAAGCCAGAGAGGGGCAATTTTGAAAGACTTGCCTGGTGTGAGCCGTGTGTTTCGAAGGACCTGCATCGATGGTGACTGCGAAAAAGTACTCATCGGATACATAACTAAACGCACTGAAAAATTAAATCAATTAACCGACATTCAATTCGAAACAGAAGGCAATAATTCGCCAAATGAAACCAATTCGGCTAAAGAATTGGCCAACCAAGGCGTGGTGGCAGATATGGCATCCACCACACTCGCTTTATCTCAAGGTGCTCAAGAGCTCAACCCCTTGCTGGGTTCTGCGCCTGGCTTAGGTACGTTGGCTCTTGTGGGACTGGGTCGCTATCAGTTGAACCAATCTCTCGCACAAAGCGCTGACAGCACAGACCTAGAGAAAGTCAAAAGCCTATGTCTGATCTCGGGCATCTCCAACGGTGCCGCCGCCAACAACGTGTTGTTGCTGCTATCGGGCGCGGGCGCTGTGCCCATCGTCGTTGGCATCGTGACCGCCAAAGTGCAACGCGACAAGTGCTTGGCGCGCGCAGAGGAGGCCCGAGAGCTCAGAATAGCGCTTGAAAACAAAGCTCTGCAAACCTATGTGGCTTGGGCCAAATCGCAAGAAGCTGAGCGCCTCGCCGCCATCGACGCCCCGCCAATTCAGCAGGTCACAGATACCGAGGCAACTGCACCCAATTCGACCATGCCAATCGGTGCGGCAGCTAACAGCGTGGCCGCACTGTGAGCTGGCACCGAAAGCAGTGAACTTTGGCTGATTCAGGGCAGCTTGGCTTGAATCATCGACTCCAGAACCCGCGTATCTTTGACAAAAGCGCGGATGCCCTCGGAAAGCTTGTCGCTCGCCATGGCATCTTCGTTCAGTGCCAAACGAAACGCCGGCTCGTCGTACGCAACTGCAGCTTCTGGCGCCACTGAGTTGGCGTCCAAGGCACGCTCTATAGGGTCATCGAGCTCAGCAAGGGCGGCCAGCAAATCGGGGCTGATTGTCAACAGGTCGCACCCAGCCAAAGCCACAATTTGCCCCACATTTCGGAAACTCGCCCCCATCACCTCGGTGGCAATGCCGTGGCTTTTGTAGTAGTTGAAAATGCGTCGAACGGACTGTACGCCGGGGTCATTGGCGTGCGACATGGCCTGTTCATCCCAGCTAGCGCCCGCTTGCTTCTTAGCCCAGTCATAGATGCGCCCAACAAAAGGCGAAATCAGTTGAACCTTGGCTTGGGCACACGCCACGGCCTGGACAAATGAAAACAACAAGGTGAGGTTGGTGTGAATGCCATCTTGCTCAAGTTTTGCGGCCGCTTGGATGCCTTCCCAAGTAGCGGCCATCTTGATCAAGACGCGCGCGCGGTCAATGCCATTCGCTTCATACAGAGCAATCAGTTCTCGTGCTTTGGCAACCGTTGCGGCCTCATCGAAACTCAAGCGCGCATCTACCTCAGTGGAAACACGCCCAGGCACGAGATTGAGGATTTCACAGCCCACCCGAACCAACAGTTGATCCATGACGGCGGCTGTGCCAGCACTTCCGTGGGCGGCGACCGCCTCTTCTAACAAGTGCGCATAAGCCGGTTTTTGCACAGCCTTGAGAATGAGCGATGGGTTGGTCGTCGCATCTTGTGGTGTGTAGGCGGCGATCTGATGAAAGTCACCTGTATCGGCCACCACCGTGGTCCATTGCTTGAGGGCTTGAAGCTGATTCATGATTGAGTTACCAAAACTAGACTGAGGGCTGAAACAAAGTTACATTTTATGTTGTCAACAGCCATCGGAAAAACACATGCTAGATCGCATCAAAGCCTCTATTGATTCATTGGCCCCTGCTGAGCAGAGGGTAGCCAAATTGGTGCTTTCGGATCCGCGCAGCTTTGCCAGTTTACCCGTGACTGAGTTGGCCGAGCGCGCCCACGTCAGCAAGCCTACGGTGGTGAGGTTTTGCCGCAGCATGGGGTACGACGGTCTGAGCGATTTCAAGCTCAAGTTGGTTGGCACAGTCAGTGAGGGGGTTCCCTTCATTCACCGCAGTGTGGACTTAGATGACAAGATCAGCGACGTGCTGGTCAAGGTCATTGACAACAATGTGGCCGCCTTCCTCAAGTACCGCAATGACGCGTCGATCAGCGCCATGGAAAAAGCCTCTCAAGCTTTGATCGCCACGTGTAAATCACAAGGGCGAATTGAGTTTTTCGGTGCAGGCAATTCAGGGATCGTGGCGCAAGATGCGCAGCACAAGTTTTTCCGCTTAGGGGTTTCAACCGTGGCCTACAGCGACGGCCACATGCAAGTCATGGCCGCCAGCATGATGGGGCCAGGTGATTGCCTCGTGGTGGTATCCAACTCAGGCCGCACGCGAGATCTGATGGATGCCACCGACATCGCTCGCAAACACGGTGCAACCACCATTGCCATTACCTGCAGTGGCTCGCCACTGGCTTCGGCAGCACACATCCATTTGGCCGCCGATCACCCCGAAGGCTACGACCGCTTCAGTCCCATGACCTCGCGGTTGCTGCACCTCACCATCATCGACGTTTTGGCCACACTGGTTGCGCTCAAGTTAGACGGTGCGCAGTTGCTGCCCAAACTCAAAGACATGAAGCAGTACTTGCGAAGCAAGCGTTACGCCTGAAGCCCTGCTTCACCACAAGGCCATAAAAAAAACCCACAGGTTACCCTGCGGGTTTCACTCTCAATCGGCACCCAAGGCCAGCGGCATCAACTGTGCGGCCAGACCTTGGCTGTGCGCCTGAATCAGAAGCTGGTGCCAACACCCAAAATCAAACGGCCTTTGCGTGCGGCATCGGCAGCGCTGTTGGTGCCACCTGCCAACGTCGCAGAGAACGTCAATGTGTCATCCATCGCATAGGTCATACCGAGCGCATAGTCATTGAAGCTACCTGCTGCGGCATTGCGAACGCCATAGGTCGCACTCAAACCCACGGCCTCGGACACAGCCAAGTCATAGGTAAAGGACAAGCGGCGCTTGGGGTTGTCACCGTCCTTCGTGGAGCCATTCAACCCGTTGGTGATTTTTGCCGTCAAGCCGGCCATGCTCATGCTGACGTAAAGCTCACCGCCGTTCCAATCGCTCTGACCAGGGTACACATAGTGAGCATAGCCCACGTCATAAGACAGACCACCGCTGAGCTCACCCGCGTAACCGCCGTATAAGTCCACTTCGATGGATGCATCGCCAAACTCGCCGGTTGAGTTCCAGTTGCCAACATACAACCCACCGCCCAAGTCAGCATCCACACCACCCTGAATCGCTGGGCGAGTGGCCTTGTCGAAACCAGCGTCGTTGGCGGTGCTGTAGTCTTGATCCACGCCCGATGCCTTGTACAAGGTCACCGCACTGATGTTGTAAGACAAGTCAGCGGCTGACGTGGCAGTCGCAGCCAGGACCAAGCCAGAAGCTAAAAACACATTTTTGATTTTCATTTTGCACTCCAAGTAAAAAGAAAGACCCTCATTGATCATTTAGTTATCAGCAATATACGTGCCACCCAAAACACCGCGAAAAACAACAAACAATTCAGTTTTTGAGGCACTGCTTGCACCAAATTAATGCACTAGCGAAAGTTTAGCACCCCACAATGAGGCAGATGTCCCAGAGCAGGCGCCAGTGCTACAGGTCACGCGCCCAAGCACAAATCAAAACTGTCATTCAAGCCTGCTTCATTCAACCGCAGAGCCCTTTAGGACGGGCACTTGAAGCCGTTATGATTTGCAAATATACAAGTTCAACAGACCCGAGATTTTCATGGCCCACACCACCCAAAAATTGATTCAGCAGCCGATCGCCATCGCAATTACGTTATCCATGACATGTGCCATGTCAGCCGCGCAAGCGCAGTCAGACAAGGCCATGAAAAACCTTGCGGTCGCCGGTAGCCTGGCTTCCTACGCCTATGCCTACAGCTTAGGTAGCGATTGGGCATGTCAAGACCAATACAGGGTGGGTGCTCAGTTGGGTCGCGACGAAGAACTGCGGAGCACAGGCTTACAGTTTTCAATGCTGACGTGTGACCACCCAAGTGCCGATCTGATACCCGGCCTTGAATTTCGATTCGCGCCGGTTTTTGCAGCGACACAATGGCGCGCCAACGCTGGCCCGTATGCGCGCACCAACGAAGAATTCACCTTGACACCCCAGATTCGTTACGTCTACCCGCACAACAGCATGGCCATGGATGTGGGTTTTGGCATTGGGCTCAGCTTGATCAGTGAACCCGATATTGGGACGCGTCAGAAGTCGACGCACTACCAGTTTTCAGATGAGTTCAGTGTGGGACTATCGGATCGCAGCGGCCGATATCGCCTGGCTTATCTCTACCGCCATGTCAGCAACGCCGATACCCAATTACCCAACAACGGCGTTGACTTTCACGGCATCAGCCTATCTATGACATTGCGCTAGAAACCCACCACCACTCTGACTGCGGCCGATTCACTGTGGTCCATGCAAGTGCCCTAAATCAAAGGACCCAGCGGCCCTGCACCAAATCCTTCATACACACGTACACCCATCCGATCTCGCTGGGCGTGTGCGAAGTCACCGGTATGAGACCCTCGCGGCACAAAATTGACGCGCATAAAAAACCCACTGGTTGCCCAGTGGGTTTTTGACTTTCAACTGTCAACCGTCAAAAGACGGCGTCCAATTAGAAGCTGTGTGACAACTGCACGCGGTAGTTGCTGCCGTTGACAACATTCGTAGCGTTGTTGGCGGTGTCATCAGACACCTCAACCCAGCTGCCAACGATAGACGTACGCTTGCTCAAAGCGTACTTGGCGCTCAAGCCCATGCCGGTACCAGCGGGGCTGGTGCCATAGTGGAAGCCCAAGCTCATGGCGCCCATAGGAGCGGTCACGGTGAACTCTTGCGCATCGGTGCTGTCACCGGTCATGCGCGCGCCGACCTTAGCCATGCCCAAGTCGTAGTGCACACGGATATCCCAATCGTCGGTGTCGCCTGTAGGCATGTCACCGTAGACGCTCAAAGGACCTGCGTTGTATTTGACGATCACGGTGGGGTCAGTGCTCAATGCCAACTGATCTGCAGCGCCGCCAATGGCACCGGCCCACTCGAGGGTAGCGGTCAAGCCAGGAGCCAATTCGGGGGTTGTGTAGGTCACGACGTCCACCTTTGCGTACTTGCCCATGGCGTCGGTCATGTCGTCTTCAGCAGACACGCCAGCGCTCAGCTTAGCAGCGCCAGACAAGCCATTGAAGTATGCAAGGGTACCGAAACCACCGCCAAAGCTCATGACGACAGATTCAACGGTCGTAGCTTCGCTGCGCTGACCTTCGAAAGTCAGGGTAGCAGCAGCAGCAGCCTTCAAGCCACCGCCCAAGTCTTCGCTGGTAGCGAATTTGACGTCGGCGTTGGTCAGGTTGAAACGGGCGTCAGAGTCGCTAGTGGTGTTTTGGATGCCAACAGACATGTTACCGGTGATGGTAGCTTGTGCGAAAGCAGCGCCAGAAACTGCAACA
>CBFIFT010000021.1:0-1969 GCA_965661935.1 Burkholderiaceae bacterium
TAGCTGCACCCCAAATCGTTGTGCAGCGCGCCTAGTGCCAACGTCACAATCACAATGCCACCGTGTCCGTGCACAATGGGTTTGGGTAGACCAGTGGTTCCGCTCGAGTACACCACCCACAACGGATGATCAAAGGGCACAGGGGTAGGCTCAAAGCCTTGCGTGACCGCATCATCTCGGGTCAATACCTGCTTCAAGTCGGTCCAAGATGGCCAGTCTCTCTCAGGCATGAGCTCGCGCCAAACCAAAGCGTGGCGCAACGTAGGCAGTGAGTCTTTGAGCTGATTGGCAACGTCCCAGCGATCATGATCCACGCCGCCGTAAGTCACCCCATCGATGGCAATCAACACCGTGGGCTCGATTTGCTTGAAGCGATCCAACACAGCATGGGTCCCCATGTCTGGTGCGCAAACGCTCCAGATGGCACCGATGCTGACGGTCGCCAAAAACACCACCATTGTGACTGGAATATTGGGCAAGTAGGCGACCACCCGATCACCCGACTGCACCCCCTGCTCGCGCAAGTATGTTGCCATGGCAGCCACTTGTTGCTGAAGCTGGGGCCAACTCATTTCTTGATCTTGGCCACGCTCATTGCGGGACAAAATGGCCGGCATACCCGCCGCTTGGGCAGGGCCTACATGGCGCAGGACCTGTGCGGCATAGTTCAACTGCGCCCCATCAAACCACTTGGCTCCCGGCATGACGTTTCGCTCAAGCACTTGTTGATGCGGGGTTGGCGACTGCAACTCAAAGTAGTCCCAAATGCTTTGCCAATAGCCCTCTAAGTCATCGACGGACCACTGCCAAAGCGCGTCGTACGATTCAAAATTCAAGCCTCGATGTTTGGCCAACCAATTTTGATAGCGGCGGATTTGAGGCACATAGGGCGGGGGCTGCTTGGTCATAGGTGCGACAGTAGCAAATGCCGCCAACTTGTCCACCAGTCAGCTGTCACCTCTGTTTCGTTTGGGCAGTGGGTGCTCAATCGCCCAGCGGAAACATCTCTTTGTAGCGGCCGTCATGCATCCAAGCTGCGTGGGTCGGTGCCTTCTTGGTGCGCCCCCACTCTTCGAGCATGGCCCACTTGACCTCATCAAGTGCCTCTAGCATGCCAGTGCGAACCGTGTCGCAAGCCAACTCGAGGCGATGGCCATTGGGGTCAAAGAAGTAGATGGACTGAAACAATGCATGGTCGGTCGGCCCCAGCACATCTACCCCTGCTGCCTCGAGGCGAGCCTTGGCCGCCAGCAAAGTGTCCATATCCGCAACCTTAAAAGCCATGTGTTGCGTCCACTCTGGTGTGTTGGGGTCGCGCCCCATTGGCTTGTGATTGGGCAACTCGAAAAAGGCCATCACGTTGCCATCGCCAGCATCCAGAAAGATGTGCATGTAGGGGTCAGGCGCCCCTGTCGAGGGCACCTTATCCTCGGCAATGGAGAGCACCAACTTCATGCCCAAGTGCTTTTCGTACCAGCGCGCAGTTTCTAAAGCGTCTTTGCAACGGTAGGCCGCGTGGTGGATTTTTTGTACCAGCATAGAGAGCTCCTAACGGTCTTGTAAAACGCCTCGTCGCGCCACATCAAAGGCTTCACGCAAGACGGACAGATCACCGATATGGTTACCCAACAACAGCACCAAGCGCGCATTGAGCTCATGGCTTTGTTCGTCGCTGAGCTCACGGTGCGCTTCAATCAGCGCTTCGTAGAAATCATCGCCCGGCGAGTAGTCTCGAAAATAACGCACCCCGGGTTCAAAAAAATGGGGGTCGGTGTTCAATGCCATCTCGGCTCCTTTGGATTCGTTCAATTGGCTCGACAGGTTTCGCACCACAGCGCTGACAGACATTCAGTGCAGCGCACCTTTCAGTGCGCAAGCGCGCCGAACCGCCTCTCTCACCCGGCCCTCATCAAAGGCACGCCAGCGCGCGGCAACGTGTTGATCGGGCCGAATCAGATAGGCGCTACCA
>CBFIFT010000021.1:1979-16778 GCA_965661935.1 Burkholderiaceae bacterium
CAAGCGTTCACGCAAACGCCCTTTTGTATCCACCAAGGTGTCCAGGCCCGGCACCGCCTCATCTGCAGTCACCAACCACAAGCGCACTGGGGCTGTCTCCGCCGCCAGCTGAGCGGCCAAATCGCTCCAATGCGCACGTTGCTCATCAGACATCGCCTGTGCTTGGCCCACATCGACCAACAACGCGAAGTCGCCACCCAAGTGGTGCAACAACCAGCTGTCTGCGTTGACCGGCGCATCGTCCAGCGGCGCGCCGGGGACCATGTTGCCCGCAAAAGCGTCGGTGTCTGGCGTATTGAGCGGCGAGTTGGTGTAGTAGCTGGGCACTGACAAGCGCCCCGAGTTCACCAACTTGCGTGCAAACGGGAGCTCACGCGCCATGTCTAGCACCACGTTGCGAAACATTTTGCTCACGGGGCTCTTGGGTGTGATGAAGTCGGTCGATCGGGTGGAGTTCAAGATGTTTTCATCTGCTGCGAAGCCACGCTCTTGGCTGTAGCTATCGAGCAGCGCTGACGAGGCCTGACCGTCTATTACCAGTTTGAGCTTCCAAGCCAAATTGTCTGCATCTTGGATACCGGAATTGGCCCCACGTGCGCCAAAAGGCGAAACCTGATGGGCCGCATCGCCCACGAACAAAACCCGACCATGGTTGAACTGACTCATGCGGCGGCACTGAAACGTGTAAATGCTCACCCACTCGAGCTCAAAGCCGATGTCTGGGCCCAACATTTGTTCGATGCGCGGGATCACGTTTTCAGGTTTAACTTCTTCCACCGGGTCGGCGTCCCAACCCAGCTGAAAATCAATGCGCCAGACCCGATCGGGCTGCGCGTGCAGCAGCACCGATTGGTTGGGGTGAAACGGGGGGTCAAACCACAAGCGCCGCTCGACCGGAAAATCAACGTTCATGACCACATCGGCGATCAAAAAACGGTCCTTGAAAACTTTGCCCTCGATGTCCAACCCCATCATGTGCCGAATGGGGCTGCGCGCCCCATCGGCCACCACCAGCCAATCACACGTCACCGCGTACTCGCCATCAGGCGTCTCTACCACCAGGCTCGCTCGATCAGGGTTCTGCTCTACGGCATTCACACGGTTTCGAAAGCGCATTTCCACTTGAGGCAATTCACGCAAGCGATCGAGCAAATAACTCTCAAGGTAGTACTGCTGCAGGTTGACCATGCCTGGGCGTTGGTGATCGGGTTCGGGCAACAAGTTGAAGTGAAACACCTCTTCTTCGACCCGATAAGTGCGGCCCACATTCCAAGACACGCCCTTGTCTACCACGCGCTCACCCAAGCCCAACCGATCCAGCACCTCTAAGGTGCGCTTGGCGTAGCAGACGCCGCGCGAGCCCACTGACACCGTCTCATCATCATCGATGAGCAACACAGACTGCCCACGTTGTGCCAAGTCAATCGCGGTGCTCATGCCTACTGGGCCCGCACCCACGATCACCACAGGGTAGTGTCCAGCGCGCTGCTCGCTAATTTCGGGCGGTGTCAGGTACTCAAACTTGGGGTAAACAAAGTCTTGGGCCATATGCACTCCAGCCAAGCAATGAGGTCAATCTTGGGCCTGCAAAGCGTGCCACATTTCTTGATCGCGCTGAGCCGTCCAAATGCGGGGATCGCGCAACCCACTGGCTTCATCGTGCGCTCGGGTCACATCAAAGGGCAAACAGTGCTCGTAGATGAACACGTTGGCAAACTTGGGGTCCATGCGCTGGCGCGTCAAAGCCATAGTGCCTTTGAGGTCTAGGCCTTCACGCACAGCCTCTTGTGCGCTGCTGTAAAGCGTCGAAACGAAGTCGCGTGTGTAGGCCAAACCCTTGGCCACGTCGGCGGAGTTTTGCAACGATGGGCCTCTGCCGGGCACCAGTTTTTCAAACTGCATGGCAGCCAAATTGTCCAAGGTCTGCGGCCAGTCGCTGAGGTAAGCATCCCCCGTGTAGCAAGCCGCATCGCACTCAACCAAATCACCCGAGAAACAAATCTTTTCTTGCGGCAAGTAAACAATGGTGTCGCCCTTGGTGTGACCACGCCCCACTTGCTTGATCTTGACTTCTAACTTGCCCATCCACAGGGTCATTTCGCCCTCAAACGTCAGTGTCGGCCACGTCAGGCCGGGCACACTCTCAACGGCTTGAAACAGGCGTGGGAAGCGACCGATCTCAGAGTCCATGTCTTGTTGGCCGCGCTCGACGATCAAGTCCCAGGTATCACGGCTGGCAATGACTTGCTCAAGGCCCTCAGCTTTGTAACCAGAGGCGCCCAGTACGCGAACCGCGTGGTAGTGCGTCAAGACGACGTATTTGATCGGCAAGTCTGTGATCTCGCGCACCTTTTTGATCACCCCTTGCGCCGCAACGGGGGTAGCCGTGGCGTCAATGATCATCACGCCATCGTCGCCAATGATCACGCCCGTATTGGGGTCGCCTTCGGCGGTGTACGCATACGCGTGATCAGACAACTTGTCCCAAGAAATCACTTTTTCCTCGAGGTCGGCTTGTGAAGCAAATTTTTTCTCAGACATGGTATCTCCGTAAGCGCTGTTCAATGTTGTGGGTCAATGTGACTTGTCAACGCCCATTCTAGATTTGGTATTTGTCAATCGTCAATTGATTCGCTATTATTAAATTTCATCTTCACCCATACCCATGACCCCAAAAGCCGCAACGACCCCAGCCACTGCCAGGCGAGGCATCCAATCCATCGAGGTCGGTGGCTGTCTGCTCAAGGCATTGGTCGCGAGCGAACAGGCCATGGGCCTGAAAGACTTGGCCAACGCGGCGGGTATGCCATCGGCCAAGGCGCATGCTTATTTGGTCAGCCTCGGCAAGCTGGGGCTGGTGACGCAAGAGCCCGATAGCGGGCGCTATGCGCTGGGTGCCTTTGCGCTGCAAATGGGCCTGAGTGCGTTGCATCAATTGGACCCCATCAAACTCGCGATTCCTGCAGCCGCTGAATTGGCTGACCGGCTGCGCGTCAACATTGCCATCGCGGTGTGGGGCAATATGGGACCCACCGTCGTCCACATTGAAGAGTACAGCTCGCAAATCCACGTCAACATGCGCCCGGGCACCGTCATGACGCCGCTCTTGCTCACCGCAACCGGACAGTGTTTTGCAGCCTTTTTGCCCGAACGCATCACCCAACAATGGTTACTCGGGGAAATCGGCAAGGCCAGCCAAGGCACACAAGGCACGCTTCACGTCACCCGCAAGCAAGCCAAACATGTGCTTGAAGAGGTCCGCACCCAAGGTCTCTCGCGTGCCATGGGCCATCCCATACCTGGCATCCACGCGCTCAGCGCGCCAGTGTTTCAGCACAATGGACACATCGCATTGGCACTCACAGCGATGGGCCCTGCCACTGATTTCGACGCTCAGTGGGATGGCCCCACTGCCGACCACCTGCGCCAGTGTGCCGCCCAACTCAGCGCGTCTTTGGGCTACAACGGATAGGCGCTGCCCCGCTTGGCGGGCAGGCTGCGAAAATTTTGAAGGCCAACTCGATCCAAAGCGCAACCGCATCGCCACCTCGGCCACCTTCTCGGTCTTCGCCCTTGTCACCTGAGCGCCTGCACACACGCGCCGTTGTGGCACCATCGTCAACCTTCAGGTGCATGTCACCCCCGTCGCCCCGTTTGAATGTGAGACATTGATGAAGCCTGTTCAACAAAATCAGATTGGTTCGTTCGTCCAGACCTTGGATGAATTGCGCGCCTGCGTGGGCAAAGAGGCTTTTGTGACCGATTGGGTAGACATCAGCCAAGAGCGCGTGGACATGTTTGCCCACGCCACGGAGGATTTCCAGTGGATTCACATCGACGAAGAAAAAGCCGCCACTGAGAGCCCCTTCGGCGGCACGATTGCCCATGGTTTCTTGACCCTGTCGCTGTTGGGTAAGTTTGCCGCTGAGCACATGTCGCTGCCGTTTGCAGCGATGGGGATCAACTACGGCGTCAACCGGGTGCGCTTTACCCATCCGGTGCGCGTGGGCCAACGCGTGCGCGGTCGGTTCACGCTGGCGCAACTCGACGATTTGCCTGGTGGCGTGCAGTTGACATTTGAAGTCATCATTGAAATTGACGGCATTGAGCGCCCAGCTTGCGTCGCACAAACCATTACCCGGCAGTATTTTGAAGCGCAGGTCTAAGCCACCATCGCAGACCAAGCAGCAGCGTTGACACGTAGGGCCACGGTTGGGCTAGGTATCAAGCTTTGCGAAGGCGCAGGCGCAAAGCCCAGACAAGCCCTCCCACACCCAAAGCACCCATTGCCATGGTCCACGCCAACGGGCTGCCTTCGCCGCCGGTGGAATCCAGCACCAGCCCGAACACCACCGGCGCGACAAATCCAGCACCAAATCCCGCGAGCGAATACAGAGCCATGGCGGCGCCGCGTTGAGCGGGATCACTCTCTTGTACCAAGCCCGATGTCAAACTGGCCGAATCGGCCATGACCACCACGTTGTAAATCGCCGCGATAAACAATGTGGCGATCCAAGGAAGCACGCTGCTGGCTCCGGCGATCCAAGCCAATCCGCCGGAGGCCAGCATGACGCCAGCAATCCAGCGCTGGCGCCCCACGCGCATTGCCATTTCGTTACCCAAAATGCTCGCGGGCAGCCCCAACAAATTCAGCACAGCCGCCGCTTCGGCTGGGCTGAGCCAAGCCTGATGGGTTCCCATACCAAAGGCGAAAGCAAAAAACGCCACTTGCCACGAGCGCAGCCCAAACAACTCCCAACAGTGGACGGCGTAGCCAATCACATAGTCGCGCACTTTTCGCTGTGCCCACACGCCCGCGAATGACGGCCACCACGTGCGGCTGCCCCCCAGGGGCACGTGGCTAACCAAGCCCCACCACACCAAGGGAGCAGCAAGCATGGGCGGTAAACCTGCCAGCAGAAACACCGTCGACGTGTCGACCACCGCACTGAGCCAGCCTGCTAGCAACAGCGAAAAACTCGCGCCAAGACCGAACGTCGCGGTGTAGAAGGACACGTATCGCGGCTGCAAAGTTCCCTGCACGCGATCGGTCATGGCCTTGAGGCCGGGCATGTAGGTGCCCGCTAAACCCGCACCTCCTAGCGCTTGAAACATGGCGCCACTCCAAACACCCGTGGCCAGCCATCCAAAGCCGAGAGCGCCAGCTGCACTGAGCAAGCAAGAGGTGGCAAAGACCACGCGAGCATCCACGCGGTCGGTCAAGCCCGACAAAAAGGGCACGGCCACCATGTAGCCAAAAAAGTAAGCCCCGCCGAGCAAACCCGCTTGGGCGCCGGTCAGCTGCCAAAGCTGCATCAACTCGGGCAACAACGCAGGGTAGGTGGCAAAGCCAGCCATGGCGAACACTTGCGCAGCGCACAGCAAGAGAACGATGTGAAGGGGTGCGGGGTCTCGCATGGCATGGGCCTTGGTGAATGAGGCTGGCATCTTAAATCGCCCCTTGCGTTTCTGGTTGAGCCCTGGGTGTCGCCAAGCGTGGCGCGCCGCCGGCCAACGAGCCTGATCAAAAGTGCAACGAAGGCGACGCCCCAGCCCGAAAGCGCTGTCTATGATGGTCCGTGCTGACTTACCACCGCCACGCCACCCAACTGGGAGCTCTGATTTCATGAACGCCCTACCACTGCAAGGACTGCGTGTCCTCGACCTCACCACCGTGATTTTTGGCCCGTATGCTGCCCAATGGCTGGGAGACTTTGGGGCTGAAGTGATCAAAATTGAGGCTCCGGGGGGCGATTCAACTCGCCGATTGGGGCCCACCCGAGAGCCTGACATGGCCGCTGGTTTTCTAGGAAGCAACCGCAACAAAAAAAGCGTGGGGCTTGACCTCAAGCAGCCCGCGGGGCGCGAGGCACTGGCGCGTTTGGTGGAAACCGCAGACGTATTCCTGCACAACATGCGTCCCCAAAAAATCAAGGCCCTTGGGTTTGACGCCCAGACCCTCACCGAGCGACACCCACAGCTGGTCTACGCCAGCTTGCACGGTTATGGCGAAGGCGGCCCTTACGCAGGTCGGCCTGCGTATGACGATGTGATTCAGGGCCAAAGCGGCATCGCCGATCTGTTCATGTTGCGCGGTGGCCCCCCAGCCTACGCCCCAACTGTCATGGCAGACAAGACCAGCGCGCTGGTCGCGGCCATGGCGATCATGGGGGCGATGGTGCAGCGCCAACGCACGGGCAAGGGTTGCCACGTTGAGATACCCATGTTTGAAACCATGGTCTCATTCAACTTGGTCGAACACATGTACGGTGCGCACTTTGAGCCGCCCGCGTCAGACCCCGGCTACACCCGAATGTTGGCGGCATGGCGGCGCCCTTACCCAACAGCAGACGGCTTTGTGTGCATGTTGCCTTACACAGACGCACATTGGCGCGCTTTCTTCACGGCCGCTGGTGAAGAGCATCTCGCCCAAGACCCCCGTTTCACTGACTTGGCTGCACGCACCGAACACATCGTTGAGTTGTATACCGAAGCCGCACACATTGCCTCAAAGCAAACCACGGCCTATTGGCTTGAATTTGGGCTGAAACATCAGATTCCGATGGCGCCGGTCAACACGCTCAAAGACCTACCCCATGACCCCCATTTGGCCCAAGTCGGTCTGTTCGCGGATGTGCAAGATCCACAAATGGGTCACCTCAAGTTTGCAGGCGTGCCTGTCAAATTCGACGGTGAGCGTCCCCCCGTTGCATTGCCTCCGCGCCTGGGAGAGCACACCCAATCAGTCCTAGCGGGTTTGGGCTACAGCGCTGAGCACATCGCACAACTCATTTCACAGGGCGCTGGTTTTGCGCCGACCACTCCAAGGGAGCAAACATGAGCCAAGTCACTCGCTTGGGCCAAGGCGCCTATTGGCAGGACCTGCACATCGGACAGCGCTTTGACACGTACTCACGCACCATCACCGAGACCGACTTGGTGAACTTCATCTCTTGCACCGGTATGCTCGAGGCGATATTCATCGACGCTCATTTCGATGATGGCGCCATCGCAGGCCGACCCGTGCCAGGCGCGCTGACTTACACCTTGATCGAGGGCCTGATCTTGCAATCCATGATCCAAGGCACGGGCTTGGCCATGCTCGAGCTGACCCAAAAGATGCACGCACCCGTCTGCGTCGCAGACACCATTCACGCTGAGATCGAGGTCACGGCCATTCGTCCCACCTCTAAACACAACCGCGCAGTCGTGGACTCACACATCTCGGTGTTCAACCAACACCAACAGCTGGTGATGGACTACACCGCACGGCGGCTGCTGGCGGGCCGCCCCGATAACCCAGCAGCCCCAACCCACTAATAGGAGCACGCATGAACTTCGACTTCAACGACGAACAACTGGCATTGAAAGAAGGCGTCGAGCGCATTTGTTCGCAGTTTGGTGACGACTACTGGTTGCAAAAAGATACCGAGGGCGGCTTTCCCACCGAGTTGCACCGCGCCCTGGCCGACGCAGGCTTTTTGGGCGTCTGCATACCCGAAGCCTACGGCGGGTCTGGCTTGGGCATCACCGAAGCCACGCTGATGATGCAAACCATCAGCGCATCTGGCGCGGGGCTATCTGGCGCATCGGCCGTGCATATGAACATCTTCGGCTTGTCACCTGTGGTGGCCTTTGGCACCGAAGAGCAAAAGCAACGCATGTTGCCGCCATTGGTTCAGGGACGCGAGCGGGCTTGCTTTGCGGTGACAGAGCCCAACACGGGTCTCAACACCACGCAGCTCAAAACCCGTGCGGTGCGCCAAGGCGATCACTACGTCGTGCATGGTGAGAAGGTTTGGATCTCAACGGCTCAGGTGGCAGAGAAGGTTTTGCTATTGGCACGCACCACTCCGCTCGAAGAGGTCACGAAACACACCGATGGTTTGAGTTTGTTCTACACGACGCTTGACCGTGCGTTCGTCGAGGTCCGCGAAATACCCAAAATGGGGCGCAAGGCCGTCGATAGCAATCAAGTCTTCATCGATGGCTTGCGCATTCCTGTTGAAGATCGCATTGGCGAAGAAGGCAAGGGCTTCAATTACATCTTGCACGGTATGAACCCTGAACGCATCTTGATCGGTGCCGAGGCCATTGGCTTGGGACAAATCGCGCTGAAAAAGGCCACGCACTACGCCAACGAGCGCGAAGTTTTCAATCGACCCATTGGCAAAAACCAAGCCATTCAGCACCCCTTGGCCGATTGCTGGATGCAGCTACAAGCAGCCGAGCTGATGGCATACAAAGCGGCCGACTTGTTCGATCGAGGCCTTTCATGCGGCGCCGAAGCCAATGCGGCTAAGTACCTGGGCGCTGAGGCGGGCTACCAAACTTGCTTGCAAGCCGAGATGACGCCCGGCGGCTTTGGCTACGCCAAGGAATACCATGTCGAACGCTACCTGCGCGAAAGCCTGATCCCTCGCATTGCCCCCATCAGCCCACAGCTGATTTTGAGTTTTGTGGCCGAGCGGGTGCTCGGTTTGCCAAAATCATATTAATGCGCCTTTTTTTGTGCCACGATCATGAAAACCCTCCACCACCTGCGCGACCTGCTGCCAACACTGCCTCCTAGGCCCACCATTGTGTTGCACTCGGGTTTCGCCGAGCCCCCCACTTTGGCGGCTCAGCTCGCTGAACTGGCAGCCGAATTGCCCGCTGCCAGGGTGTACGTCTTCATGCCCATGGGCGATGCGCCGTACGCCAGTGCAGAGGCAACGCAGTCGCTTCAAGTCGAAGCATTCTTTCCTGGCAAGGCCTTGCGAAGGCCCATCGCCGATGGTCTGGTGACGCCCAATTTCACGCGGTTTTCGCAGGTGCCAGAGGTCTTCAACAGCGGTGAAATCAAGGCCGATTTGTTGCTCTTGCACGTCTCAAGTGCGGACGAACTAGGCCGTCACTCGTTGGGCGTTTCCATCGATTACATGCCCTCGGTATTGGCTCAGAGCCCTTTGGTGGTGGCTGAGATCAACCCAGCTATGCCCTACACCCGCGGGCCTCACCTGCTGCCCAGCGGGCGCATCGACTGGGCGTTGGAGAGCGCCCAAACCTTACACGCCGCAGACCCAGCCAAAGGTGACGCCATTGAATTGGCGATTGCCCAACACATCGCAGGCTTGGTTGAGTCGGGTGATGTTTTGCAACTGGGCATCGGCGCGCTGCCAGACATGGTTTTGGGCCAGCTGAGCCACTTGCGCCACCTGGGCCTTCACAGCGGCATCGTGACAGACGCCGTTCAGCCGTTGATCGAATCGGGCGTGATCGACAACAGCACCAAAGCCAACCACGCGGGGATGTGCATCGCCACCATGGCTGGCGGCAGCGCTGACTTCTATCGCTACTTGGATCGCCATCCGTTGTTTGAATTTCATGCGTGCAACTACACCCACGCGCAGTCCACGTTGGCGGCCATAGACGGCCTTTGCTGCATCAACAGTGTGTTGCAGGTTGACTTGGGGGGGCATGCCAACGCACAGGCAATGGGTGGCCGATTGATTGCGACGCCAGGCGGGCTTCTCGACTTCGCCAGTGGCGCGTCCCACGCCTCCAGAGGCAAGAGCATCATTGCCTTACGCAGTGCCAACCGAGACGCCACGGTGAGCAACATCGTGGCGGACTTCGATGCCCAGACACCACGCAGTCTCTCGCCCGAGCACCTCGATTACGTGGTCACCGAATATGGCGTCGCCGCGGTGCGCGACAAGTCGCCACAGCAAGTGCGCCAGGCGTTGCGCGCCATCGCACACCCCAACTTCAGGGACTTATTGACATGATGACTCCACTTGATTTGACGTTGATTCCAGAGCAGGACGAAGCGCTGCGGCCCGAGGTGCGCGCATTTTTAGCCCAAGCCATGGCGCGGATCAGCCCAGCCCAGAGGGCCCGATCATGGATGGGGTTTGATGCGGAATTTAGCCAAGCCATGGCGGCCCAAGGCTGGTTGGGTTTGACACTGCCAACCCAATACGGCGGTCATGGCCGAAGCCCATTCACGCGCTACGTGATTGTCGAAGAAATGCTCAATGCCGGCGCCCCTGTGTCTGCGCACTGGATTGCCGATCGCCAAAGCGGGCCACTTATTTTGAAGTACGGCACAGAGGCACAACGGCAGTTCTACTTACCCCGCATTTGTCAAGGCGAAGCTTTCTTCTGCATAGGCATGAGCGAACCCAACAGCGGGTCTGACTTAGCAAGTGTCACCACAAAAGCCACACCCAACGCGCAGGGTTGGCTGCTCAACGGGCGCAAGGTTTGGACCACCAATGCCTTTCGCTCGCACTACATGATCGCACTGGTGCGCACCTCTGGCGACTCAACTGCACGACACGCAGGGTTGTCACAAGTGATTGTTGATTTGTCGCTGCCTGGGGTATCGGTCAAACCGATTCGCGACCTCACAGGGGATGAGCACTTCTCTGAAGTCACTTTCGATAACGTACAACTCGGCCACGATGCGTTGATCGGTCAAGAGGGCTCTGGGTGGGAACAAGTCGTGGCTGAGCTGGCTTTCGAGCGCAGCGGTCCAGAGCGCATTTTCTCCAGCGTGGTTTTGCTCAACACGTGGCTTGACTATTTGCGCCAAGACGCCAGTCGCGCCAACACCAACGCGCGACTGGTGGGGCAGCTCATCAGCCATCTGACCGTGCTCAGAGCCATGGGTATCTCCTTGGTCTCTCAACTCAACGAGGGCAAAAGCCCTGTGGTTGAAGCCGCGTTGGTGAAAGACTTGGGTACCCAGTTTGAGCAGGACCTGCCCCTGCTGGTGGGGGCTGCGTTGAGTGAGGGCGACAGCCAAAGTCTGCCCACCGCGCTGTATGAGACTTTGGCCTACATCACGCAAATCAGCCCGTCCTATTCTTTGCGGGGCGGTACCAGAGAGATTTTGCGAGGCATGATTGCTCGCGGCTTGGGATTGAGGTGACACCATGAATCAAGACGTTTTTGATGCCGTCAACCACTTGCTCACGCAAGAATGCAGTTCAGCCACCATTGGTGCGATAGAGCAAGGTGCGGAGTGGCGAGGACTCTGGGAAACCTTAGAGGCATCAGGCTTTGCCGATGCCCTGGTGCCGGAGTCCGCGGGCGGTGCTGAATTGCCGATGTCTGAAGCATTGGCGCTGGCTCTCGCCTGCGGTCAACACGCATTGCCCTTGCCGTGGGCGCACACCATGCTGATTCGTGGCTTGCTCAGTCGCCACGGCGTCGCAATACCAGCCGAGCCCATCGTGGTGGCCTCGCATGCCGCCGCTTCTGCTGATGGATCGGTGCGCGCACAAGTGCCTTGGGGCCGAGTCTGCACGCAAGTCATCGTTCAACTGCAAGGTCAATGGTGGTTGCTGCCCACCGATGAGGCCCAAGTCACTGCACTAGGGGGTTGGGGGAGCTTAGATGCCGAGTGCAGTTGGAGCCATTGGCCCGCAGAGGCGCGACGTTTACCTGCTGCGGACTGGTATGCCCAGAGCGCCAACGTCACCGCTGGCTTGATTGCGGGGTGCTTAGAGTCCACCTTTGAAATCACAACTCGATATGCCAATGAGCGCATTCAATTCGGCAAGCCCATTTCAAAAATTCAGGCCATTCAGCAGCAACTCAGCGTCATGGCAGAGCACACGTTCGCTGCGCGCATGGCGGCGCAAATCGGCTGGCATCATCCTCTTAGCGAAAGCCATTGGCAGGCGCTGGCAGTTGCCAAACAGCGCACCAGTGAGGCGGTCACGGTATGTGCGCCCATCGCCCATGCAGTGCACGGCGCCATGGGCTTTACCGCAGAGTACGACTTGCACTGGCGCACACGTCGGATGCACGAGTGGCGACTGCACTTTGGCAGTGAGGGCTATTGGGCGACGCAACTCGGAAAGCACCACTTGGCAGCTGCGGGTGACGCACTAGACTTGGCGCGCGGCGCATTGGTCAGCAGCTAATGCGCAGCCATTAGACTCTGGCTTTTGTCTTCAGGCTGCCACTTCATGTCCGACCGTTACGCCGTCATCGGCAATCCCATCTCCCAATCCAAGTCGCCGACCATCCACCACCGATTTGCCCAAGCACTCGGTCAGACGTTGACCTACGAGCGGGTGCTCGTTGAACCTGACGCCCTCGCCTTCACACTGGACCAAATGCGTGCAGAAGGCCTGGGTGGCGTCAACGTCACGGTACCTTTCAAGCTGGATGCGCTGGCCTACGCCACCCATGCCAGTGCCTCGGCTACGCTTTGTGGCGCGGCCAATGCCTTGAAATTTGATGGCGAGCGCGTGTGGGCCGAAAACTTTGACGGCGTGGGCTTGGTCCGAGACGTTGTGATCAACTTGGGACGCGAGGTCCGCGGTCGCCGCGTCTTGGTATTGGGCGCCGGCGGGGCCACGCGGGGCATCTTGTGGCCCCTGCTAGAACAACAACCTGAGTGCTTGGTGGTGGCCAACCGCAGCGCGAACAAAGCGCGAGAGCTTGCGGCCCTCGCCCAAGATCATGGCCGAGTGCGCGGCTGTGGATTCGAGGAGCTAGAGCCTCAATCGTTTGATTTGATTTTCAACGCCACATCAGCCAGCCTCAGCAACGAGGGGCTGCCTGTGACGCCAAAGGTATTTGCCCCCGAATCTCTCGCCTACGACCTCGCTTATGGCAAAGGCTTGACGCCTTTTTTGCGCCAAGCCAAAGAGTCGGGTGTGCAGAGTGTGGTCGATGGCGTGGGCATGCTGGTTGAGCAGGCCGCCGAGACTTTCGCGTGGTGGCGTGGCACTCGGCCACCAACCCATGACGTGATTCGCGAGCTCACGGTGGCATTGACCTAGGTTGCCTAAGCGCTCAGGCGCCATGGCAGACCTCACCCCTGGCTCACCCCTGGCCCTCCCCCGTCAACCCTCAGCGCCGTGTTTACGCGCTGTGCGTCTGAGCCAAACTGCCCCAGAGCTAGCGCACTCGAAGTTGGCCAATTCAGCCAGTGATGGCTCTCTATGGCACAAACCTTTGATGGTGGGGGAAAAGCCCGATACTCACCATGCGGAAATATCCCAGTTGACGGTGACACCGCTGAGTCTTAAATTGAACCCTGACGCTTCAAAGTGTGATGACCAAGCGGCGTCAAGCAGGTTTTGACCTGCACCTACAGGTGTATCTTTGCACCTGGCGCCCGGGGTTACAGACCCCATATATATGGCGCCAATGTTGGGTGACTGACCACCCAACAGGCCCGACGCAGCGTTCCAAGAGCCTGCGCCGGGCCGTTTTGTTTTGGGGCGCTGATTGGCCTCGTGAAACCAAAAACATTGAGCAGTTAAAATCCACGCAACGCGAGCGGGCTGCCCATGAAGGGATCACCGCCCATCAGCGCTTCATCTGAGCCATAGAGGCCTCCCACCTATCACCTTCCCGATGCCAGCCTTTTCGCTGCGGGGCAACTATTTTTGAAACGCAAGCCTTGGCGCTGCGTCACGCTGGGTTTTTCATGTCACTTCAACACATTCGCCAAGACTGGCTTTCCAACATTCGTCACGACACCATGGCCGGGCTGGTGGTTGCCCTGGCTTTGATACCAGAGGCGATCGCCTTCTCCATCATTGCGGGGGTGGACCCCAAGGTGGGCCTTTACGCATCATTCTCTATGGCCACCATCATCGCGTTTGCTGGTGGCAGACCGGCGATGATTTCGGCCGCGACTGGCGCCATGGCCCTGGTGATCGCCTCGCTGGTGCGTGACCATGGTTTGCAATACCTTTTGGCCGCCACCGTGCTGACGGGCGTACTGCAGATGCTGGCGGGCTGGGCCCAACTCGGGCGCCTGATGCGATTTGTGTCGCGCAGCGTGGTGACCGGCTTTGTGAATGCCTTGGCTATCTTGATCTTTGCCGCACAGTTGCCCGAGCTCACCAACGTCACGTGGCACGTGTATGCCATGACGGGCGCTGGTCTTGCAATCATTTACGGACTGCCACGCCTCACAACCGCAGTTCCATCACCTTTGGTCACCATCGTGGTGTTGACCATCGTCGCTATCGCGCTGGGTTTAGACATTCGCACTGTGGGCGATATGGGCGAGTTACCCAACAGCCTGCCTGTCTTTCTTTGGCCAGACGTGCCTTTGAATTTTGAAACACTACAAATTATTTTTCCGTATTCGTTGACCTTGATGGTGGTCGGATTGCTCGAGTCATTGATGACGGCGACCATCATCGATGACCTCACCGATACCAAGAGCGACAAGAACCGCGAGTGTGTGGGTCAAGGCGCCGCGAATGTCGCGACCGGCTTTCTGGGCGGCATGGCTGGGTGCGCCATGATTGGTCAGTCAGTGATTAACGTGAAGTCAGGTGGTCGCGGTCGCTTGTCAACGCTGGTCGCTGGCGTGGTGTTGTTGATTTTGGTGGTATTCCTCGGTGACTGGGTCAGCCGCATTCCAATGGCGGCGTTGGTGGCCGTGATGATCATGGTGTCTATTGGCACATTCAACTGGTCATCGGTGATGCAAATGCGAGATCACCCCAAGAGTTCAACTGTGGTGATGCTCGCCACGGTTGTGGTCACGGTGGTCACCCATGACTTGGCCAAGGGCGTGTTGGTGGGGGTGTTGGCCTCGGGCTTCTTCTTTGCCCACAAGGTGGGGCAGATTTTGCGCGTGCGCTCCAGCGCCACACCGGACGGTTTGTCACGCGTCTACCAAGTGAGTGGGCAGGTGTTTTTTGCCAGCGCCGAGAGGTTCAGTCAATCTTTTGATTTTCAAGAAGTCATTGACACCGTCGTCATTGATGTCAGCAAGGCCCATTTTTGGGACATCACCGCAGTCAGCGCGCTAGACAAGGTGGTGATGAA
>CBFIFT010000021.1:16788-21864 GCA_965661935.1 Burkholderiaceae bacterium
ATTCAAGCGAGAAGGCACCTCAGTTGAGATTCAAGGTCTCAACGAAGCCAGCGCCACGATGGTGGATCAATTCGGCACGCATGACAAAGACGACGCAGACATATTGTCAGCACACTGAGGAACTTGCAAATGAACCAAGAATCAAAAGTCATTGCTTGTATCGACGTCAACGACGGCGGCGTCAGCGCGACCGATCATGCCGCCTGGGCGGCACAGCGCCTCTCGCTCGAGCTCGAGCTGCTGCACATCATCGAGCGCCACCCCAGCTTGACAGAAGAGCAGGACCACAGTGGGACGCTTGAGTTGAATGCCCAAGAGTCGCTGATGGAGAAGTTCACCTCGGCAGAAGAGGCGCGCAGCCGGACGGAGCGAGAGCTCGCGCGTCAATTGTTGAGTGAGTTGCGCCACCGCGCACTGGCGTTTGAGCCACCTGCCGTTGATGTGCGCTTGCGCCATGGTGACCTAGAGGAAACCATCGAGTCGCACGCAGCCCACGTGAACCTTCTGGTCATTGGACGCAACAGCCAAGCCGAGCAAACGGGGCGAATTGGTCAACACGTTGAGTGGCTGGTTCGGCTAGCCAAACGCCCGACGCTGGTGGTGGGGCCAAAATTTCAGCCACCTGAGCGCGTGGTTTTGGCGTTTGATGGCTCAAGCGCGATGCGTCAAAAAGTATTGAATTGGGCCTCCGACCCACTGCTGCGTGGTGTGCATGTTCATGTGATCGTGGTCGGAAAAGATGTCGCCAAAGCCCAGTCGGTTGGCACATGGGCCACCTCATCCCTGCAATCGCAGCAAGTCGCCGTGACTTCAGAGGTGGCAACGACCACGCCTGTGCAGGCCATATTGCAAAGCGTTGGTGACCACGACGCCAATTGGGTTGTCATGGGTGCTTACAGCCACGCTTGGTGGAAGCGTTGGTTTGTGCAGAGCAACACCGACCTGCTGCTGAAAGCCTTGGGTGTCACTGCCTACCTGATACCTGCGTGACCCTGAGGCATGCGCCTGCACGCGTAACATAGAGCGATGCAAGGAGACCTCATGAAACCGCCAGTTCCTGAACTTGAACACGTGTGTGATATCTCAGTGACGGTATCGCAACCCTACGACCTTGGCACCATGCCTTCGGGCAGACGGCGCCTGATTCCAATCACCGGCGGAACCATCAATGGCCCCCGCATGAGCGGCCGAGTGCTGGGAGCAGGCGCAGATTTTCAGCTCATTTTGAATCAAGGCACGCACGCCCATTTGGATGCTCGCTACATCATTGAGATGGACGACGGGGCGCAAATATGGGTCCAAAACACTGCGCTGCGCGTGGCCTCAATAGAAGACAGTGAACGCTTGGCCAATGGTCTGCCAGTCGAGCCAGAGCGGGTTTATTTTCGATGTCAGCCCCGTTTTGAGACCGCTTCACCCGATTGGGCTTGGGTCAATGACCGCCAATTCATTGGGTCTGGGATTCGGGCGCCTCTTGGTGTGTTCATCAGCGTCTATCAAGTCAACTGAGGACCGATGCGCGCCTAGGCGGCTCGCCCGACGCGGCGCTAGGGTCCCACACGGTTGCTGCGCAACAAATACGCTGCACGCTGTTTTATTTTGCTGGCCCACTTCGGGGCTATGCCCTCCGCATTGGCCAAGCCATTCAAGGCATCAGCGTCTGGGGGGTGCCGGGCGCAAGTCTGCAAAGCCTGCGCCAAAGTGATGGACAAGGCAGGCCTCGCAACCAACTCAAGCGCGTCCCCTTCGCTGGCAAAGCCGGCTTGTAATACGCGGCAGTACCAGCCGGTGAAGTGCATTTCATCGATGTACCGCGCAACGCCGTCTTCACCCATTTGTTCGTCGATCTTCCAACATGGCATGCGAGGCTGGCAGACTTGCAGCAGCACCTCTCCCCACCGCCATGTGTCGCCCAAGCAAACACCATCCTCGCTCAACCCTGTGACCGACAGGTTCTCGCCCAGCACCCCGGGAGACCACGCGCGACGCCGTGGCTGGGGAAACCGCGCCGCCAGAGCCCCATAGTGATCTGCGGCGTAGATGTGTACCGCTTTGTCTGGGCCTCCATGGACCTGGAGATCAGCCTGCTCGTCGCCGGCGAGGCCGTTCTGTGAGACCCAAACCCGATTAAAAACCGCTTGCTTGGCAATCGCCGAGATGCGCCCCGACTCTGGCAAACGCTGGGGTGCTCCGACAAATACTTGGATTCGAAATTTCTCCATCCCCTCAGCATATCCGCATTCAGGTCTGTCGGCTGTGTGGCTGCAAAAATTGAAGGTCTGAGCTATAACAGAGACATGACGCAACTTTCATCTATTCGATTGTCCATGCTCGATTTGGTCGCTGTGCGAGAAGGCCACGGCGTCGATCATGCCCTCCAAGTGGCTCTGCGAACGGCCCAACATGCGGAGCAACTCGGTTTCACAAGGTATTGGGTGGCAGAGCATCACAACATGCAAGGTGTCGCCAGTTCTGCGACCTCGGTGATCATGGGGTACTTAGCTGGCGGAACGCAGCGCATTCGGATTGGTTCTGGCGGCATCATGCTGCCGAATCATCCGCCATTGGTGGTGGCCGAGGCCATGGGCACTTTGGCGGCCATGTATCCCAATCGAATTGATTTGGGTCTGGGCAGAGCGCCCGGAACAGATGGGTTGACCATGCGCGCCCTGCGCAGGGATCGCATAGAGACTGAGCAAGACTTCCCGCGCGATGTGGCCGAGTTGCAACTGTTGTTGGGGCCCCCCCGCGAGGGCCAGCGCTTGATTGCCATGCCAGGGGCAGACTCTCATGTGCCGATTTGGTTGCTGGGATCCAGCCTGTTTTCAGCTCAGCTCGCGGGCCACATGGGTTTACCCTTTGCTTTTGCGGCCCACTTTGCTCCCAGGCTGTTGCATCAAGCTGTGGACATCTACAGACAATGCTTTCAGCCCTCACAGCAATTGGATAGGCCATACGTCGCCGTAGGTGTTCAAGTGGTTGCCGCCGAACAAGATGCGCAGGCAGATTATTTGGCCTCTAGCTTGTACCAACGTGTACATGGCATCATCACCGGCAGGCGGGGCAAACTGCCCCCTCCTCAAGAGGGCTATCTGCAAAGCCTGCCTCTACACGAACGCGCTGGCGTTGAAGACTTTCTGGCGGCCGCGATCATCGGCGGCCCAGAGACCGTGAAGGCCGGTTTACAAAAGCTTGCTGAAGAAACGCAAGCCGATGAGTTCATCATGGTCAACGACATTTACGACGTCGACTTGCGCTTGGATTGCCTCACCCAAGTCGCAAATGCCATGCAATGCCAATCACGCACTGCACCCGAACTGGTCGCGGCTTGATCAATCTGGGCTTTTGACTAGGCGAACTGCGTAATAGCCGGTTCGGCGAAACGTATACGTCACCTGCTGCGGCAGCACACTAACCACCCACCCGCCGCGGTGATCGGCATCGGGTGAGAATGCCCAATAACTCGATGGTGTGTTGGCGTCGGGCGCACTGGACGCGTCGCGGCTAAGTTGCCGCCCCCACTGCTGCAACTCTTGGCTGTTGGGTAGCCGCCAACCCTTTGTATCGGCTCGCTGGCCATCAAACAATGCCAAAGCCTCACCCCGACTGAACAGCTTGGCGGAGCCTTCGCATCCGCGGCTCGACAGCACTTGTCCCTCGGGACAAGGGCGCCAAATGAGGTCTGACGGGGCTTGCACAGCATCAGCCTCAACAGAAGCAAGCCGGTTGGTTTCAGGAAGGCGCGATGTCGCAGCGCTCACAGGCACCATCACCGAGGCGGCGACCAAACATTTAAGAACAAAATCTTGGCGAATCATAAAGCTCCCTCTTGGCTCTTTGCGTCGCGCCGCGATCAACGATGATCGAGAAATCGCGCTTTTGAACTTGCGGAGCTCAGTCACTCAGCGCCCTCACAAGATTCAAATGCCTCACACAAATGAACCAACAATTTGATTTGTAGCGCTGATTGTACCAATTACTAATACATTGCAACTATTTTTTATATTTTATAGGTACTTAAATACTAAAAAATTGCACATGGGAGCGGAGCAACCAGAAAAGCCGATTGCCCTTACCCGCCATTCCAGCCTGCACTGCTCTAGCGTGCACCCAAACCCATGCTGCGGCTGATCACTTCTTTCATGATTTCGTTGGTGCCACCATAAATGCGCTGAACGCGGGCGTCAGCGTATTGACGCGTCACCGCATATTCCCACATGTATCCATAGCCGCCGTGCAGCTGCACACATTCATCCATGACTTTGCACTGCAGATCGCTGCACCAATACTTGGCCATACTGGCCGTGGCGGTGTCTAGCTGATCGACGAGCAACAGCTCAATGCACTTATCCACAAAGACCTGAGCGACTTGCACCTCGGTTTGCAACTCGGCCAGGGTATATCGCGTGTTTTGGTAGGCTGCCACGGCATGGCCAAACACCTTGCGGTCTTTGACGTATTGAATGGTCTGATCAATCACCGCTTGGGAGGCAGCAATCGCACCAATGGCGATTTGCAGACGCTCCCAAGGCAGTTGCTCCATGAGGCCAATGAAGCCTCGATTGAGCTGCGCTTCACCGCCGAGCAGTTGGTCTGCGCTGACGCGCACGTTTTGAAAGAAAAGTTCAGAGGTGTCTTGCGCCTTGAGACCGAGTTTGCGCAGGCGTTTGCCTTTTTCAAAGCCAGGGGTGCCGGCCTCAACCAAAAACAAACTGGTGCCTTTGGCGCCCGCAGATGGGTCGGTCTTGGCGACCACGATCACCAAATCGGCGTTCCACCCGTTGGTGATGAAAGTCTTGCTGCCGTTGATGATGTAGTCGTCACCATCGCGCACAGCCGTGGTCTTGATACCCTGCAGATCGCTGCCTGCAGCTGGCTCTGTCATGGCAATGGCGCCAATCATCTCGCCAGAAACCATTTTGGGCAGGTATTTCTGCTTTTGCGCCTCGGTGCCGTAATGCAACAGGTACGGTGCAATGATTTCACTGTGTAACCCGAACCCAATGCCAGAGAAGCCACCAGCTGAGAGCACCTCCATTTGAATCACTGAATAGCGCTTGTCGTCGACCGAGCCTC
>CBFIFT010000022.1:0-20640 GCA_965661935.1 Burkholderiaceae bacterium
ATCGTGATCGCCGCAGGCCTTTCACGGCCGCCGCATGGCTTCAAGGGTATCGGGGTAGCGATTAAACTGCACCCATGCCAACTTTATCGTCAACTCCTCAAACCCGTCCGCTCCGCAGTTTGGCAACCCGACAGACGCGGCTGGACGCTTGGATTTGCGCTGCAGATGCCACTTTGCGCACACTAGCCAGCCCGCCTCGTTCGAGCCGACCCACGCCAACGCCCATGGCAGAAGCTGAATCAGATGTGTCCAGCCTGAGCGAGACCGAGCGAGCGCACAGCGGTGGGTTGATGCGCGTCAACCACGTGGGTGAGGTGTGCGCGCAAGCCCTCTACACCTCGCAAGCGCTGGGCGCGCGCCTGTGGACACAGTCGCCTGCACTGGCCGCCCATTTGGAGCACGCCAGCCAAGAAGAAACCGACCATTTGGCCTGGACTGCTGAGCGCATCCAGCAACTCAACACACACACTTCATTGCTCAACCCACTTTGGTACGCGGGTGCCTTTGGTCTGGGCCTCGCGGCAGCGGCCTGGGGTCGAGGGGTCAGCTTGGGCTTTGTGGTCGAGACCGAGCACCAAGTCGAAGCACACTTGAACGAGCACCTTTCAGAGTTGCCAGCACAAGACCACGCGTCGCGCGCCATCGTCTCGCAAATGAAGGCGGATGAAGTGGCCCATGCACGCCAAGCCCAGCACATGGGGGCGAAGTCACTGCCGCCACCTGTTCAGTGGGCCATGCGCAAGGCCGCCAAAGTCATGACCACAGTGGCGTATCGGGTGTGAGGGCCTGACATTGGGACGCCGTCCGTGCCGCTGGGTGATGGCGCTCCATCCGGCTTAGCCATGTTTGCGCTGGGTCAAGGGCTCTCGATGACCTCAAAGCTGGTCGTGATCTCTGCCGTTTTACCCAACATGATGCTAGCGGAGCAGTATTTTTCGTGGCTCATCGCGATGGCACGCTCGACCGCCGAGGGGTTCAACCCACGACCTGTGACCGTGAAATGCATGTGAATGCCAACGAAGACTTTGGGGTCGGTGTCGGCACGCTCGCCCGAGAGCTTGACGCTGCAACCCGTGACAGCATGGCGCCCGCGCTTGAGAATCAAAACCACGTCGTACGCGGTGCAGCCGCCAGTGCCAGCCAACAGCGTCTCGAGCGGGCGTGGGGCCAAGTTGGCACCGCCGTTTTCGGGCTTTTGCTCATCAGGTGCACCATCCATCGTGAGGACATGACCGCTGCCAGTTTCGGCAACAAAACCCATCGCTGAGCGTGTTCCGCTCGCCCCGGTCCAAGTGACTGTGCATTCCATGGTGATCTCTTTCTCGTTGACTTAGCTTAAGCTGATTTACGTATTGCCTAAACGACGGCCTGCCCGTAAAATAAAATGATTGTAGGACGCACAAGCCGATCAGCGGCCAGCATCCACAACCGATTGTCTCCTCCACCTTGCTAGGTGGATTAAGCCCCCCGCCTCTGGCGTGGGGCTTTTTTTTGCCTGCGTCTCAAGCCGCGAAAAATGCCATGGTAGCGCAGCGGATATGATCGTTGCACACCGAGGAACCGACATGCCGCAACGCACCAAGACACCACTGAGCCCCGAGCAATACCTCAAGAAAATTTTGAATGCCAAGGTCTATGACGTGGCCAAAGAGTCAGACTTTGAGGTTGCCAAGCGCCTGAGCGAGCGCATCAACAACACCGTCTTGCTCAAGCGCGAGGATCAACAACCGGTCTTCAGTTTCAAACTGCGCGGCGCATACAACCGCATGGCGCAATTGACGCCAATGCAACTCAAACGCGGGGTGATATGCGCCTCGGCTGGCAACCACGCGCAGGGTGTGGCATTGTCCGCCAGTCGCTTGGGGACCAAGGCCATCATTGTGATGCCAACCACCACACCACAACTCAAGGTCGAGGCCGTTCGGGGATTGGGAGGCGAGGTGGTGCTGTTTGGCGACAGTTACTCGGACGCAGCGGCACACGCCAGCGAGCTTGAGGCCAAAAAGGGACTGACATTCATCCACCCGTTTGATGATCCGGATGTCATCGCTGGGCAAGGCACCATCGCCATGGAGATGCTGCGCCAGCACCAGGGGCGACTCGATGCCGTCTTTGTTGCGATTGGCGGGGGTGGTTTGATCTCTGGTGTTGCCAACTACATCAAGGCCGTGCGACCAGAGATCAAAGTGATCGGTGTCCAAATGAATGACTCAGACGCCATGGTGCAGTCTGTGTCTAAGGGCAAGCGCGTCAACTTGCCTGATGTGGGTTTGTTTTCAGACGGCACTGCCGTGAAATGGGTGGGTGCAGAAACCTTCAGAATCGCACAAAACTTGGTTGATGAATACATCATTGTGGACACCGATGCGGTCTGCGCAGCCATCAAAGATGTGTACGTAGACACCCGCTCCATTGTCGAGCCCGCGGGTGCTTTGGCTGTGGCGGCGGTCAAACAATACGTCGCCAAAAACAAGACCAAAGGCGAGACCTATGGCGCGATTTTGTGTGGCGCCAACATCAATTTTGATCGGCTGCGTTTTGTTGCCGAGCGCGCTGAAGTGGGCGAAGAGCGAGAGGCGCTGCTGGCCGTCACCATGCCTGAGGAGCGCGGCAGCTTTCGGCGTTTTGTACAGTGCATCGGTGAGTTACCCGGGGGTCCGCGCAACATCACCGAGTTCAACTACCGAATGCACGACGGTCAGCAAGCCCACGTGTTTGTCGGCATCAGCACACAAAAAGGCGAGAGCGCCAAACTGGCCAAACAGTTCATCAAACGGGGATTTACCACCTTAGACTTGACGCACGACGATTTGGCCAAAGAGCATGTCCGCTACATGGTTGGCGGCGTCAACAGCCAAGCCAGCGACGAGCGTTTGCTCAGGTTTATCTTTCCAGAGCGCCCGGGCGCGTTGTTGAAATTTTTGGATTTGTTGCGCCCCGGCTGGAACATCAGTTTGTTCCACTACCGCAACCAAGGCGCGGACTACGGGCGCATTTTGGTCGGTGTGCAAGTACCCAACCAAGACAGCAAAGCTTTCAAGGCCTTTCTGACCGAGCTGGCTTACCCCGACGTGGACGAAACTGACAACCCGGTTTACCGACTGTTTTTGCGCCCCTAAGCCTTCAAGGCCTCGCGGCCGCCCAGCTGTGCGGCCCTCAAGAGCCGGGTGACTTCACAGGCCGTTGCGGCACGTCTAAGCGCTTATCGACTGGGCCGTCGAGTTGCGAAGCGAATTGCACCTCGCTGGCTGAAACGCCCACCAGCCACCCCAAGCCAGGCACTTCTTGCCCGACTTTGTATGGGCGCGAGGGCTCGCTGCCGATTTGCAACAACGCAGCTTCAGGAACGACCACGCCTTGAACCTTCACGGTGGAGTTCACCAACGGGCTACGCAAGGCAGGCACCTCAGCACGTGGCTGGGTGACCGTTGACGGCCCCAAGGCTTGGGTCACGATCCGCCAGTCTATGGCCTGGGCTGGCGACTGCGCCATTGGCGAGCGCTCGGCGCCAGCGCGATCAGGCGGCGCTTGCCACCCGTGCACTGCCAGCCAGACACCGGCACTGGCCAAAACAGCCCACACGACAAAAGCCGTGGAAACCGCCCACCACGACACAGTTGCGTGGGGGAGTTTTCGCGGAGGTGGAGATGCAATCGCCATGGGCTTGATTATGATGCGGGTTGTTGTGGATTTTTCTGAAAGTTTGGCATGAAACCAAAAACGCACGCACGCCACGGTGGCTTCACCTTGATTGAGATGATGGTGGTGCTGGCCATCATCGGTGTTTTAGCGGCGCTGATTGTGCCCAACGTGTTGGGGCGCGCAGATGAGTCGCGTGCAACAGCTGCCCGCACCGATGTGGGCAACCTCAGCCAAGCACTCAAGCTGTACAAACTAGACAACCAGGTTTACCCCACCAGCGAGCAAGGTTTGGCCGCTCTGGTCACAGCCCCCACGCAACCGCCAGTGCCCAAGGCATGGCGCTCTTACATCGAGAAACTGCCCACCGATCCATGGGGTCGACCCTACCAGTACCTCAACCCTGGGATACACGCTGAAGTCGATGTCCTGTCACTGGGTGCGGATGGTCAACCTGGCGGCGATGGCCTCGACGCAGACATTGGCAGCTGGCAGTAAGTTCAGGCACCAAGGCTTCACTTTGGTGGAGCTGTTGGTCGTGCTGGGCATCATTGCGGTGCTGGTCGCGACCGTCCAGTTGGCCTTGCCAGCTTCGTCACAACGCGCGAACCAAGAGGCGCAAAGGCTTGCGCTTTGGCTCGAGCAAGTGCGCGCCCAATCACGAACCCTGGGCTTGAGCGCGCGCATCACGGTAGACGCTGAAGGCGCCAACGCCACCATTGGTTCTGAGGTCAAGCTTCACCGCCCCTGGAAAGTTGTTGGGACGCGCGCCACTTTTTCAGAGGGCAAAAAGAGCCTGATATTGCCGCCAGAACCGCTGATAGGCCCACAAGCCATCGACCTCACCATCGGCAGCGACAGCTTGCGTTTGGCCACAAGGGGCTTTGGCTTGTTCACCGTCAGTCAGGAATCGCCATGAACCCAGACAAATCGCAGGGCTTCACGCTCATCGAGGTCTTGGTCGCGCTTTTGGTGTTGAGCCTTGCGCTCTTGGCGGGCACCCGCGCCAGCGAGGCCTTGATTTTCAATGCCGACCACCACCAGCGCCAAATGGCCGCCCAATGGTGCGCACAAAACGCGCTCGTGGGCGTGCGCCTGCAGGGCAAGATACCCGACATCGGCAAAGAGGTTGCCACCTGCGAACAAGGGCCGTACCAATTTGAGGTGGAAACCAGCGTTTGGACCACCCCGAACCCGAACTTTCGCCGCGTCGTCGCACAAGCCGCGCAGGGCAAACAAACGCTCGCGAGCCTGAGCACCATCATGGGTCGCTACTGATCATGGGCGTCGCTGGCAAAAGGCGCGGTTTCACCTTGATTGAGGTTCTGATTGCCCTGTCCATCATGGCGGTGATGGCGATCATGGGGTGGCGCGGGATACAAGGCTTGGTTGGTAGCCAAGAGGCGGCCCAAGCCCACCAAGGCGCGACCCACGCTGTTCAACTCAGCTTAGAGCAGTTCCACCTCGACCTCGACCACATCGCCAAGACCGATCAAGGCAACCCCATGCTGTTTGATGGCGCCAGCCTGATCATGCTGCGGCAAGCCCATGCCGAGCCGGGCTGGCCCGCGCCCTTGCACGTGGTCGCTTGGTCGCTGAAAAACGGACGCCTTTGGCGATGGCAGTCGCCTGCATTGAGGCAAAGCGCTGCGATCACGCAGGCTTGGGGTGAAGCCATGCTCTGGAGCCGCGCGCTTGGTGAAGACGAGCGCGCCTTGGCATTGCTTGAGGCAGATGAATGGCAAATTTATTTTTACCGCGACGGCAGCTGGACCAACCCGCAATCGGGCCAGAACCAAAGCCAGGACTTGCCAGACGGCGTGCGCCTGATGTTGCATCGCCCTGACGCGGCACGGCTACCGGGTTGGTTCACGGCCGATTGGATTTCACCGACTTGGACGCCCGGATCATGACACCTCGAACGCGTGGCGCCGCCTTGCTCATGTCGCTGCTGACAGCCGCTGTGGTCGCCACGCTGGCCGCTACCGCGCTGTCGCGCTACTCGCACATGGTCGAAATGGAAAGCACCCAGCGCCAACGCGCGCAAATGGCATGGCTGCTGCAAGGCGCCTTGGATTGGGCAAGGCTGATCTTGCAAGAAGATGCCAAGGCCAACCGCAAAGAAAGCGCGGACCACTTGAACGAGCCGTGGGCCATGCCATTGCAAGAAGCCAAACTGTCTACTTTTTTGGCTGCACAAGATGAGTCCAGCGGCAACGAAGTCTCGACAGAGGCATTTTTGTCGGGGTATATCAGCGATGCCCAAAGCCGCTTCAACTTGGCCAACTTGCGCAATGCCGCTGACACCGATTGGTCGGCTGCGGATGTCGCTGCGTTCATTGAATTGTGCGAAGGCCTGAGATTGGACCCTGAAGTCTGGCTGCAAGCCATCGAGCGCCAAAGCCTCGATCGACAAAGCACAGCATCAAACCCAGGCTCAGGTGGCGCGGAAGGCGTTTTCAAGTGGCGCCTGCAGCGCATCGAAGACCTGGCCAATTGGGGTGTACCCCTGGCGCACATTGCGGCGCTGTCGCCGCACATCGATTGGTTGCCCAAACGCACCCCCGTCAACGTCAACACCGCCTCGGCGCGCGTTTTGCGCGCCGCTTGGTCGGGCCTTGGGCCCTCGCAAGCACAACAGGTGATCAACGCCCGCGCATTAAAGCCATTCACCCGCCTGCAAGACTTGCAAGAATTTGCACCTCAACTGACCATCCAGTCCACGCGCCTGAGCACGACAAGCGACTATTTTTGGGTCACTGGGCGGTTGCGATTGGATGAAACGGCCATCATCGAGTCCTCGTTGGTGGTGCGTGATGGGCTCAACACCAAAGTGGTTCGTCGGCAACGCCAAGCCACCCAGATCCGATGACAATGATGGGCATTGCCGCGGCTTTGGTCCACGGCCCCACCGGATCATTAGAATGAAATCCTATTTATGTTGATCCTCTGCCCCACCCTCAGCCAAGCCACAGACGAGCCCATCGTTTGGGATTGGGTTCGCAGTGAAGACGGGCAGTCGGTGACCCTGCACGGTCAGGGCGTTGCGGAGGGGTTGCGCGCCCACGGCGAATGCGTGTTGGTGTTGCCGCCCACCGCCGTGCGCTGGCATTACCTCACTTTGCCAGCCCATCCAGCCAGCAAACGCACCGCCGTTTTGCGCAGCCTGCTAGAAGACGCCACCTTGGGTGACATCGATGACATCCACCCGATACTGAACCAAGCGCCCATACCCGGCCAAGGACAATGGTGCGCGGTGGCATCTCGCTCATTCATGCGTGCCTGTCTTGAGGACCTCCAAGCGGCGGGCGTCACACCGGCGCGGATCATCCCAATGTTGTCCCCGCAAGACCAGACTACGGCTTGGGTGTGGTCGCACCAAGACAGCTGGTTGCTCAGCATCTGTGACGCCCACGGGGTCAGTCACTGGAGTCCTCAACAAGCCTCTTGGCCCCAAGCTCTGCTTGGCGCTGCCGATCTGAGCACTTGGTCAGTGCGTTGTCCCAGTCACTTGGCGCAACACATTGAAAGCCAATGGCCGCAGGTCAGGCCCACCATTCGCAGCGTCGCCAACTGGCTGTTGGCGTGCTGTCAAAGCGATTGGGACTTCGCGCAAGGTGAGTACAAGGTTCACCCTGCGCAACGTTACGTGCAGGCCTTGGCGCGCGCAACCACCGCCTTGCGTTACGCCGACGCCTGGCGACCGACGCGTTGGGGGCTGGGGATTTGTCTGTTGGGCATCGGGTTGGCGCCACCCATCGCTGCGTGGCAGTCAGAACAGCGAGTCCAAGCATGGCAAGCCCAGTCGCGCGCGCTGGTGACTCAAGCGTTTCCTGAGGTCCGGCTGGTGATTGATCCACTGTTGCAAATGCAGCGCAGCATGGATCAACTGGCGGCCCAAAAAGGCCTGCGCAGCGGCCCGCAACTTGCCGCTGCGATTGGCGCTCTGGGTCAGATCAATCAACTGCGCGTGGCTCGCTTAGAGTCAAAAAACGGCCAAGTGTGGCGCGTCCAGTTGTACCAACGCGCTGATGCCACTGCCGTCAACCGGGCGCTGAAGTCTGTGGGGTGGCGGGGGCAGCCCGTGGGCAATACGGCGTGGGACATTCAACCCGCTACCGGAGAGGCCTCATGAAGTGGACGCTTCAAGCCCCCCCTTGGTGGCAGCAACGCAGTGCGCGCGAGCGCCGACTGATTGCCATCGCTCTCGTCGTGCTGACGGGCTGGGTGCTGTGGTCTCAGTTGTGGCAGCCAGCTTGGCACACACTGAGCCATGCCCCGCACCGCGAAGCCCAAGCCCAAGCCCAGTTGCGCCAACTTGAGGCTTGGCGCGAGCAAGTGAAGCGCTGGCGTGCGCTGCCTGATCATGCTCCTCAGCAGTCCAGAGCGTCAGCCACAGACATCAGCGAGCGCCTGGGCGCCACCACCCGCGTCGTCGGCACAGCGTTGCGCGTCGATGTGCGCAACTGGTCAGCAGCGACACTCTCTCAGTGGCTGCAGCAAATCTCACAAACCCAAGCGGGTCGCGTGGTGGCCAGCGATCTGAGCCAAGGCGCCAACGGCTGGAGTGGCTTTATCACCCTTGAGTTTGGAGACCCCAATTGAGGCGCGCCATGATCGGTGCCATGGTGGGTGCACTGCTCAGCGCGGCTGTGACCCTGAGCCTTGCGTGGCCGGCGCGCTGGCTTCAAGCCTGGGTCCTCGAAGCCAGTGCCCAGCACCTCCAACTCGCGGACACCCAAGGGCCATGGTGGTCAGGCCAGACGCGCCTGTTGCTGCGCGGCGGCGCAGGTGCAACAGACACCTCCGCCTTGCCTGGCACGGTTTCATGGCGCATCAATCCCACGTGGCAAGGGGGCCCAGGCCTCAGCCTTCGCCTTTGGGCGGACTGCTGCATCGCTCAATCAGCCGTGTTCACAGTCACCTGGGATTCGGGTTGGTTTTGGTCACTAGAAGGTGCACAAGGCCAATTCGACTTGCGCGCGCTGAGCGGTTTGGGTACACCTTGGAACACCCTCAACTTATCGGGCGCAGCCGACTGGTCTTTGCACAACACCCGTGGCTCTTGGCAGCCGAATGGCAACCCAATCGAAGGCCACTGGACCGTGCAGTTCGACCGCGTCAGCTCTGATATTTCGAGTGTGTCGCCGTTGGGCAGTTACACCGTCGATTGGCACTGGCAGACCCAAGGCAAGGCAGAGTGGATTTTGACCACCCGCTCGGGCGACCTCAAGCTCGAAGGCGAAGGCCAGTTTGTAGGTGGGCGCATGAAGTTTCGCGGCGAAGCATCCAGCAGCCCGGAGTCAGCCACAGCGCTTTCAAATCTACTGAATATCATTGGTCGCCGTCGAGGTGACATCACGCTTTTGAGCATAGGATGATGGAAAACATGTTGACATCACGAAACCAAAAACAAAAGTGGGCTGCCGTTTGCATCGCCCTCCTCATGGGCTTGGCATCGACGGCCGGCGTGCGCGCGCAAACGCCACCCAGCGACACCCTCACCCTGAACTTCGTCAACGCAGACATTGAGGACGTGGCCCGCACACTGGCCATCCTCAGCGGAAAGAACGTGGTCGTTGACCCCAAAGTCAAGGGCAAGATTGACTTGATCACCGACACGCCTGTCGGTGCAAATCGGGCCATTGAGCAGTTTGCAACGGCTTTGCGCTTGCGCAATTGGGCACTCATTCAGAGCGACGGCCTCCTCAAGGTCGTCCCAGAAGCCGAGGCCAAACTGTTGTCTGAATCCGTACTCACACAGCGCGCTCGAACAGATGAGACGGGACAGGTGGTCACGCGAATTTTTAAGTTGCGCCAAGAACAGGCCAGCAACTTGGTCGCCGTCTTGCGGCCCTTGATTGGCCCGAACAACACCATCAATGTCAGCCCGGGCAGCAACGCGCTGATCATCACCGACTACGCAGAAAACATCGACCGCTTGGCAAAAATCATCGCCGCATTAGACGCCGATGTCCCCATGCAGCTGCAAGTCATCCCCATCCAACACGGGCTGGCAGCTGACATCGTGGCCACGGCATCTGTGCTGTTGAACAACGACAACTCACCCACGCCTGCCAAAGGCCGCACCCCTGTTACCTCAGCCCCCGATGTCACGCTGCTCGCGGACACAGCCAACAACTTGGTGATTCTGCAAGCCCCCAACCAGAACCAAATTGCCCGCGCAGCGCGAGTCATCGAGCTTCTGGATATCGAAGGCGGTGACCGCGGCAACATTCACGTGGTTCACCTCAAAAACGCGAAAGCCACGACACTCGCCACCACTTTGCGGGCCGCGTTGAGCACAAGCGCCACCGTGCCATCCACGGGGGCGGCCAAAGGTGCAGCCAGCGGCGGCGCCACTGCAAGTACAAATACGTCAACGGGTGGGCAGATCCAAGCGGACGAAGCCACCAACTCGCTGATCATCACCGCCTCGGCCTCTCAGATGCGCCAACTCAGGCAAGTCATCAACCAGCTAGACGGTCGCCGCGCCCAGGTGTTCGTTGAAAGTCTGATTGCTGAAGTCAACGCAGAAAAAGCGGCCGAGTTCGGCATCCAATGGCAAGGCTCGATTGGCAACAACGGCGATTCGGTGTTGGGGCTCTTAGGCACCAACTACGGCTCCGGTGGAGCCAACATCATCAACTTGGCCACCAATGGCGTGTTGGGCTCAACCGTCCCCACCAATGGCTTGAACGTGGGCGCCGCATTCAAGAAAAATGGGGTTTACGTGCTTGGCTTTTTGGGCCGTTTTTTAAAGGAAAACGGTGACGCCAACATCCTCTCCACGCCAACTTTGCTGACCTTGGACAACGAAGAGGCCAAGATCGTCATCGGTAAAAACGTGCCCTTTGTGACGGGTCAATACACCGCCAACAACAGCAACGGTGGCTCGGTCAACCCGTTTCAGACCATTGAGCGTAAAGACGTCGGTCTGACCCTCAAAGTCAAGCCGCAAATCAGCGAAAACGGCACCATCAAACTCGACATTTACCAAGAGGTGTCCAACGTATCTGAGACGACCTCCGAAGGCCTGGTCACCAACAAGCGAAGCATTGAGTCCAGCGTCTTGGTTGATGACGGCCAAATCATTGTCTTGGGCGGGCTGCTGCAAGACGAGTACAGCAACGGCCAACAAGGCACACCTGGCCTGGCGGACTTGCCTGGCATTGGTCAATTGTTCAAGTCCGAAAACCGCTCGCGCAAGAAGACGAACCTCATGGTGTTTTTGCGCCCAGTGATCATCCGCGACGCAGCCGATAGCCAGCGCTTGTCACTGGATCGCTACGATGCCATGCGAAGTGCGCAACAACAAAGTCAACCCGCGCCCAGCGGCGTCTTGGGCATCAACGCTTCGCCGGTCTTGCCCCCCGTGCGCGATGCCTCCGCCGCTCAGCCCGCCAACTGACAACCGCCAAGACCATGAGCGAACGCGCCCTCAGCCGCTTCCCCCTTCCATACGCCTTTGCGCGAGCCCACCAAGTGCTGCTTGAGCGGCATCAAGGCCGCCACATCTTGTGGGTCAGTGCCCTGCCCGATGCCCATAGTCAGCGGCAATTGCGCTCAACCATGGCAGAGGTGCGCGTTCAATTTCCCATCGAACAGGTGGAATACGTCGAGCCCACTGAATGGGCTCAGCGGGTGCAATCGGCGTACGCCGACCACGACTCATCCGCCGCCTTGGTTGTCAATGACTTGCAAGGCGACTCAGACTTGCAACACATGATGCAAAGTCTGCCAGCGGTCGAAGACTTGCTTGAGACCGCTGACGATGCGCCCATCATTCGCATGTTGAACGCGCTGCTGATGCAAGCCGTGCGCGATGGCGCGAGTGACATCCACGTTGAGCCTTACGAGCGGCACAGCGTGGTGCGCTTTCGCATTGATGGCAACCTGCGTGAAGTCGTGCAACCCAACCGTGCGCTGCATGGCGCTTTGATCTCACGGCTGAAGATCATGGCAGAGCTGGACATCGCCGAAAAGCGCCTGCCTCAGGACGGCCGCATCAGTTTGCGCTTGGGCCAACGGGCGGTAGATGTGCGTGTCTCGACGCTGCCCAACGCCCACGGTGAACGCGCTGTGCTGCGCTTGCTGGATAAAAGCGGCACCCAATTCAGCCTTGACGCACTGGGTATGCAAGGCGCGGTTCGCGACAAGTTTGAACGCTTGGTCAGCAAGCCCCACGGCATATTGTTGGTGACCGGTCCCACTGGCTCGGGCAAAACCACCACGCTTTACGCCGCCTTGAAGTGCTTAAACGCAGCACGCACCAACATCATGACGGTCGAGGATCCCATCGAATACGAACTGGGAGACGTGGCTCAAACCCAAGTTCAACCCAAGATTGACCTGACCTTTGCCAACGCCTTGAGGGCCATCTTGCGGCAAGACCCCGATGTGGTCATGATTGGCGAGATTCGTGACACCGAGACTGCACAGATTGCTGTGCAAGCCTCGCTCACCGGACACTTGGTGCTGGCCACCTTGCACACCAACGATGCGGCCAGCGCCATCACGCGCTTGACTGATATGGGGATTGAGCCGTTTTTGCTCAGCTCATCTTTGGTGGGGGTGCTGGGCCAGCGCTTGGTCAGAAAACTCTGCACGGCGTGCCAGGGCGCCGGGTGTGACGCATGCTCGCAACAAGGCTTTGCTGGACGCACCGGTATTTTCGAGTTGCTTGAGGCCAGCGATTCCATCAAAGCTTTGATTCACCAAGAGGCGCCCGAGAGCGAGTTGCGCGCCGCCGCGATCGAGCAAGGCATGGTCTTGTTGCGCGATGACGGCCAGCGATTGGTGCGAGAAGGCATCACCCGTGCCGACGAATTGATGCGTGTCACGCAATGACAGCTTTCAAATACCAAGCGCTGAATGCGCAAGGACAAGAGGACCAAGGCGTCATACAGGCCGATTCAGCGCGTGCGGCACGCCAACAATTGAGGTTGCAAGGCCTCACGCCGCTAGAAGTACAAAGCGCTGAAGGCGCGCTGGGAGATACCGCGCCCGTGCGCCGGCGAGCTTTCAATCAAATGGAGCGAAGCATGATCACCCGCCAACTGGCCGGCTTGATCAGTGCGGGCCTGCCGCTAGAGCGGGCGTTGACGGCGCTCACAGACGAGGCGCTCAAGCCCGCACAATCGCAAGCGTTGATGCACATTCGCTCGCAAGTGCAAAGTGGCACAGCGCTGGCCACCGCATTGGCCCAGCACCCCAAAGACTTTCCAGTTGAGTTTTGTGCTGTGGTCGCTGCGGCTGAAAAGTCAGGCCAGCTTGGGGCGGTGCTGGAGCGCTTGGCCACCGAAATGGAAGCCGCCGAGCAACTCAAAAGCAAACTCATGGGCGCAGCGCTTTACCCACTGATCGTCACCTGCATTGCCATTGCCATGGTGATTTTCTTAATGGCCTTTGTGGTGCCTCAGGTTTCCACGGTTTTTGCCAGTCGCGCACAAGCCCTGCCCTTGCTCACCCAGGTGCTTTTGGTCATGAGCCAGGCTGTACAAGACTATGGCTGGCTAGCCTTGTTGACACTGCTGGTGATCGGCGGAGTCGGCGCCATGGCCTATCGTCAACCCAATTGGCGCGTGCGCATGGACACTTGGACCCTCAAGACCCCTGTTTTGGGCCCCTTGTTGCTGGACTACCACCACGCCCGGTTGGCCGCCACCTTGAGCCTACTGGTCGGTGCAGGCTTGCCGATTTTGAAAGCCTTGCAAGCGGCCTCGCAGACCATCAGCAACCACGGCATACAGCGCGGCATTCAGGCAGCGCACGACTTGGTGCGCGAAGGTGCGTCTTGGGCTTCAGCACTAGACGCGCAGGCCCTGAGTGTGCGCTGGTTGATTGTGTTTGCGCGCTTGGGCGAGCAAACCGGCCAGCTCAGCGACATGCTCGGCCGTGCGGCACAGCAAAGCTCTGACCGCGTGCAGCGCAAAGCCTTGGCTTTGGTGACGTGGCTAGAGCCTCTGCTGATTTTGCTGATGGGCCTGATGGTGCTGGGTATTGTGATGTCGATTTTGTTGCCCATCATGGAACTCAACAACATGACAGGGATCTAGCACCGATGACATCGGTATGAGCGCAACAGCGCACCCACTCGACGAGAACACAAACAAGTACACCACCATGGCAAGCAGTTTAGAAGGCAAGTTGGTCGTGGCGATTTCGTCCCGGGCACTGTTCGATTTTGAAGAAGAGAACCGGGTTTTTGAATCCAGCGATGACCAACGCTACATGCAATTGCAGCTCGAGCGGCTTGATGAACCAGCCAAACCCGGGGTGGCATTCTCACTGGTGCAAAAGCTGCTGTCATTCAACGACGAAAGCAACGCAAGGGTTGAGGTGGTGATCCTCTCACGCAACGACCCGGTCAGCGGCATGCGCGTCTTTCGCTCGGCGCGCCACTACGGATTGGCCATCTCTCGGGGCAGCTTCACCCGCGGTCGTGAGCCTTGGCGCTACCTCAAACCTTTGCGGGCCAATTTGTTTTTATCCACTCACTTAAGCGATGTTCGCTCTGCGCTGCTCAACGGTGTCCCAGCCGCGCAGGTATACCCCGATTCAGCGCACGCTTCACGCTCGCACCCCGACGAGTTGCGCATCGCCTTTGACGGTGACGCGGTGTTGTTTTCCGATGAGGCCGAGCGCGTATTCCAAACCAGCGGCTTGGATGCCTTTGTATCGCACGAGACCGAACGCGCCAAGCTGCCTCTGCCCGCTGGCCCGTTCAAACCCCTGTTGACCGCCCTGCACCACATGCAACAGGCCGCAACGCCCCAAGTCAAAATCCGCACGGCTTTGGTAACAGCACGAAGCGCACCGGCACATGAGCGGGCGGTGCGAACCCTCATGGATTGGCAAGTCGACATCGACGAGGCGATCTTTTTGGGAGGGCTTGAGAAGGGCCCATTTCTGCGCGAATTTGAACCCGACTTTTTCTTTGACGACCAAACCGGACACGTCATCTCAGCCGCTGGGCACGTGCCAGCTGGCCACGTGGCCACAGACACCTTACAAGACCCATCATGAGCCTCATTGCTGACGAACTGCCCAAGCCTCCGACGCGAACTTGGCCCGAAAAGTGGCGCGCATTTGCGGTGTTTCTTCGCCGCGTGCGAGCCTTGGCACTGCCCTACTTTCAAGGCAACGACCGCTGGATGGGACGTGGCCTGTTGGCCGCCATCGTCGCCCTCAACTTAGGTGCGGTTTACATGTTGGTGCAAATCAACGCGTGGAACCGCGTCTTTTATGACGCACTTCAGAACAAAGACGAAGCGGTTTTTTGGCAAGAGTTGTGGCATTTCCTTTGGTTGGCCTTTGTGTTCATTGTCATCGCCGTCTACCGTTTTTATTTGACGCAGCTGCTTGAGATGCGTTGGCGGCGCTGGTTGACTGAGCAGTTCACCGCCCGCTGGCTCAAAGCACAAGCCTTCTACCACCTCGAGATTCTGAGGGTCGAGCAAGACGCGACCAGTCCCGCTGACAACCCGGATCAGCGCATTCAAGAAGACCTCAATTTGTTCACCAGTTACACCGTTAGCCTGAGCATGGGCTTGCTCAACGCGGTGGTCACATTGGTGAGCTTCGTGGGCATTTTGTGGAGCCTATCGGGTGATTTCGCCTTCAATTGGGGCGAGCAATCTGTGGTGATCCCCGGCTTCATGGTCTGGATGGCGGTGCTGTACGCCGCGCTGGGGAGCATCATCAGCCACTACATTGGCCGCCCGCTCATGCCACTGAATTACACCCAGCAGCGCCGCGAGGCCGATTACCGGCACTTGCTGATTCGCACCCGCGAGTTCAGCGACGCCATTGCGCTCGATCAAGCACAAGCTTGGCAAATGCGTGACTTAGGGCGCCGATTTCAAGCTGTACTCACCAATTATTTGACACTCATTCGCGCGCAAAAAAGACTGACTTGGTTCACCGTTGGCTTCAATCAACTCGCGGTGGTTTTCCCATTCATTGTCTCGGCGCCACGCTTTTTCTCAGGCGCCATTCAATTGGGCGAGCTGATGCAAATTTCATCCGCTTTTGGGCGCGTGCAAGACGCGTTGAGTTGGTTTGTCGACAACTACGCCAACCTTGCCAGTTGGCGCGCCACCACCGACCGATTGACCCACTTTGAAGACGCTTTGCGCAAAGTCGAAGCCCGCGATCAACCGCAAGCCACCGCCCTCGGCGGTGATGACTGGGTGCTAGACAACCTACAACTGCAATTGCCTCAAGGCGTCCTTCTTGGCGCGCCCCTGAGTCGTCGCATTGGGTCTTCAGACAGCATTTGGATCCAAGGGCCCTCGGGCTGCGGCAAGTCGACTTTGTTGCGCACTTTGGCGGGCGTTTGGCCCTGGTTTGCGGGCACACTCGAGCGCCCCAACAACGCGGCTGGCTCCGTGTTGTTTGTGCCACAGCGGCCCTATTTTCCCAATGGGCGCCTGCGTGACGCGCTGGCATACCCAGAGGTCGAAACCCCGTACTCAGATGTCCAGCTGCAAAGTGCGTTGCGCGCCGTGGAGCTCAGCCACTTAGAGGAAGCACTCGACACAGAGGGCATTTGGAACCAGCGGCTGTCGGGCGGCGAGCAACAGCGCTTGGCACTGGCCCGCGTGTTTCTGAAAGAACCCGCCTGGGTTTTTCTCGACGAAGCCACCAGTGCTTTAGACGAGTCAACCGAGGCCGATATTTATGAACGCCTGCTCGATGATGCGGCCCAGCGCGGCGCAACCGTGGTGTCGGTGGCTCACCGCGCCAGCGTAGGCCAACGGCACAACCAGCATTGGCAACTCTGAAGCGAGCTTCCGAATAAGCTAGCAAGTTTAAGGGCTACTCAATGACCTATCCTTCAGGCATGGTCGCCTGTTACTTGCTAGTCAGCGTTGTATTTGCTGACCGCCCTCCAACACATCCAACCGATACGCGCCATGATCGATTCAACCATCTTCCAAGAAATTCGCGAACTGCTACCTGCTGACCAATGGCCGTCGATCATGCGTGAGTTGTTTGACTCTGACAGCAGCGACGTCAAGCTGTTGGTGGCCATGATCACGGGTGGCGATGACCGCCAAGCCATTGGCAATCAGGCGCACAAACTCAAGGGTTCATCGCTGTTGTTGGGATTGAAAGACTTGTCTGCATTCGCCGCGCGCATTGAGCACACGGCCCGACACACGAACGCAGACATTGCCCCAGAAGAAGCTACCGAATTGCTGCAATTGGCTGCAGATACCCAGGTCGCCTTGCAGGCCAAACTGGCTGACTGAATCAAAGTGCTGCAGCGTTGGCTGGCACGCTGGCCACGCCCGCGAATGGCCGTTGCGCCAACCACGCCGGCGGCATCACAAGCTGCGGCTTGCTTGTATGTCGGCCGCGAATTGGGCGACCGCCGCCTGTGTCATGTCATCTTGCACCCACGCGTTCAACAAATCAGGGCGCACGGTCACAGCGGATGCGCCCGCAGCAAAGAGTCGCGCCAACACATCTGGGGTTTTGATGCTGGCGGCGAGCAAGTGCGTGCCCTGTGCTTGCGCCTCAACACAGGCTTGAACCAGCGACCAGACGTCGCGTCCGGCATCTTCTAGTCGTCCCACATATGGGGCAACCCAATTCGCGCGCATGTCTACCGCCCACATCAGTTGCACGGCGTTAGACAAGCCTGTCAACAAGACGGGTGCCGCGTGGGACTGGGTCACTTCAATCGCCTCTTGCCATTCCGGCATACATGGCAACTTGATCGTGAGCTTCACTTGTGCCCGCTCGGCCGTTGGCAACAATTCCGACAGGTAGGCATCGACCTCTTGAGCGTCGGGGCTTGGCATTTGCAACATCAGCTCGGGCAGGCCTAGCTTGCTTGCCATTTGAATCAGGTGCACATAGGTTGATTGCTCAACGGGCTGGCCCGCTTGCCACACCAAAGACGGGTTGGTGGTGACCCCAGCGACCCGAGGCGAACCCGCGGCGGCCGCCCACTGGGTGCAATCTGCACTGTCGATGTACAGCTTCATGACTTTAAGAAGATATCTTGCGTGGGGAAAAACTGTTCATGCAAGGGCAGCAATGCACCACCTAGGGCACGGGCGTGGGTGCCTACGCGGCCAGGCAGCAGGCGTGGCATGCGCATACCCTCGAAGCGGTATTTCGGCAACTGTTGCGCTGTGCGCGTGCACAGTTCAGCGATCAGTTCAGGCGCCAATGAGCCGTCCATCACGATGGCGTCCAAATCCAATATCGCTGCAGCACTTGCAGCTGCCATGGCGATGGCGGTGGATGCGTCATCTAGCCAGGGTTCAGTTTGCATTTTGTAACGCTCGTCCATGATCTCGGACTCGGCGACCAATAGACCGCTGTGCTGGGCCGCCATCAATGCTTGCTCGAGCTGCCACCCTGACGCCTTGTTGAGCAATTGAGGTGGGTGTTGCAGGCCACCCTGTTGGATCACGCCCATTGGCATCGAGCCGATGGCACCTGCATTGCCTGAGGGCCCTGATGCGAGTTGCCCGCCCAACACCAAACCACCGCCGACAAATGTGCCCACAAAGACATACAGAAAATTTTGAATCTCGCGCCCGTGGCCCTTCACCAGCTCTGCCACACAAGCGCCCGTGGTGTCTTTGGCAAACCGCACGGGCAATGGCGTGATGCGGCGCACTTCGTCCACCAAATCAAGTTGCTCCCAGCGCGCGATGGCTGGACCTGCGGCTTTGCCCATCAGGTCAGCCCATTGGTGCATCGACAGCGGTGCGGTCAAGCCCACGCCAACGACGCGATGCCATTGGTCCTTCCAGTCTTTCTTTGCTTCATGCAAACCTTGCTGGATGGTTGCCAAGACCACCTCAGGCTCTGGGTATTCATAGCGGGTGTTCCAGTGCCAGCGGCGCTCGCCGGCAAAGTCGGCGATCAAGACCTCTAGGCTTCGGCGTCCCACTTGCAGGCCCACACCATAGGCGCCATCGGGGTTGAGTGACAAGGGCACCGATGGCTGGCCAATTTTTCCTCGGCGGCGCTCGCCTTTGAGCAGCAGGCCCTCGTCGAGCAAACGCTCAACAATCAGCCCCACGGTTTGGGTGGATAGCTGAGTCAGGCGCGCCAAGTCTGCTTTGGGTATATCGCCGTGGTGGCGTATCGCCTGTAAAACCGTGCGCTCGTTGAACTGGCGCATCCCGCTGGCGTGAGATCCACGCATCTGTGGCTTTTTGGTTGCGTGGTTCATGAATGGCTAGCGCTGTTGAAAGGGTGAGTGATTCTATGCGGCGAGTCGAATCGCGACTGGCTGCGTAATCACGCCCTTACAGAACAATGCATTGCCGTAGGGGGTGAGCTCGCCGGTTTGGATGATTAAGCTGGCCTGACGCGTTTGGTCATAAAAAGCAAATCGCTCTAGCGCCGCGACCTTGTGGGCTGGCGTGGACTCTTGCAACAAAACCGATATCAAGGTCTCTTGCGCCGCCGTTCTCTGGCCTGACGCCAAATGACACGCATGCATGTAGGCGGCCGGCTGCTCGACATCTTCGGCCAAGGGAATCACGGACAAAACCGCGCTGGCCACCCGCGCCAAACTGTGTCCTGCGAGGTGCACAACCGGCTTGCCTTGGGCCAAATGGTGAGCCGTGAAGTTGGCGTCCACGACCGCCACCCATTCTCCGTGCCCCATGGCTGCCAAGTGCATCAGCAACTCTGGGGTGAGCAGTGGATCAACACCTTTCAACATACCAATGCCTCGTCGCTCGGTAGGCTGCTGGGGTCAATCGCGCCAGTGATCAAGCCCACGATCTCCTCAGGCGAAGTGATCGCGGTGCGACGTGACGCGATGATTCGCCCTTGTCTGAAAATCCAGATGCGATCTACCAAATCGAAGACTTGGCGCAAGTTGTGGCTGATGATGATCAGGGGTATGGCGCGTTCTTTGAGGCCACGAATGATGTCCTCTACGCGCGCGGTCTCTTGCACACCCAATGCCGCAGTGGGCTCATCCAAGATGATCAGCTTGGATGCAAAACCGGCTGCTCTGGCAATCGCCACGCATTGACGCTGGCCGCCTGACATGCCACGCATGGACTCGCCCATGTCTTGAATTTTGACGCCCGTGGTCTTGAGCATCTCGACCGACTGCTTGCGCATCTCGCCATGGTTTAAAAACGACAGCGGGCCCAGATTGAGGCGCGTGATTTCGCGACCCAAAAAGATGTTCGAGGCCACATCCAAGTCCTCAGCCAAGGCTAAATTTTGGTAAACCGTCTCAATGCCTTGATCTCTTGCATCCAGTGGAGAATCAAACTCAACGGCTTGACCATCCAAAATGATGCGCCCCTGATTGGGTCTTTCCACGCCAGTGAGCAAGCGCACAAATGTGGACTTGCCAGCGCCATTGTCACCAACAATGGCAACGTGCTCGCCTTGATTGAGGGTAAAGCTGGCGTCAGTGAGCGCTCGCACTCCGCCATAGTGCTTGGTCAATCCTTCAATGGTCAATACGGGTGTTTGGGTGGTCATCGCAGTCCCTTGTATTTTGGATATGAGGCTTCATAGCTTGCCTGAAAATCTACTCAATCCATATTAGTAAAACTACTAGATTTACTTAAATACCATTTTCGTGTTCAATCTGTACTCACCAGGCAAAACCAGCAGCTGTTGGTAGCGACCCTCGAGACGGATCAATGCCCTGGGTGACCCATAAACCAACCACCATGGAGAGACAAATGAAATTACAACGCATCGCTCGCGGCGCCGCTTTGGCCCTCGCAGCCACCAGCTTGATGGCTGCTGCACAAGCCACCACCATCGCTTACATCACCAACGGCAACACCAACGAAGGCTGGACCCTCATCAACGGCGGCGCAGCGGCTGCGGCTGAAAAAGCGGGTGTGAAGTTCATCCAACTCGCAGCAGAAAAAGGCGAGCTGTCCAAGCAGTTGGCCATCGTCGAAGACATGATCACCCGCAAAGTTGACGCCATCGCCATCGCACCCGTTGACAGCGCAGGCATCGCACCGGCCGTCACCAAGGCCA
>CBFIFT010000023.1:0-20154 GCA_965661935.1 Burkholderiaceae bacterium
GTGATGTAGAGCTCAAAGCGCTCGGTCACCTCGGGGCGCTCGTCATTGGCTCTGGCAAGCGGTGAAATTTCAGTGGGGTGCTCCATGATGAAAGTCGGGTTCCACAGCTGCTCCTCCACCACCTCTTCGAAGTACATCACCTGCAACGCCGCCAAGCTGCGGTCAGCAGTCAACTTGGGGGCGACGCCGAGTTGACGCAAAGCTTCACGAAGCCACTGCGCGTCATCCGCGTTCGCACCAGCGTCGCTGTACCTTTCGATGGCTTGGCGAATGGTGAGTCGTTCAAAAGCGGGCTCTAAGTCGACGGCCTTGCCGCCGTAAGACAGCTGCAGCGAGCCCACTGCAGTTCGAGCCACATGGCGAATCAGTGTTTCGGTAAAGTCCATCAAGTCCAAGTAGTTCCAATAGGCAGCGTAAAACTCCATCATGGTGAACTCGGGGTTGTGGCGAACCGAGACGCCCTCATTGCGAAAGCTTCGATTGATTTCAAATACACGCTCAAAACCGCCCACGATCAAGCGCTTCAGATAAAGCTCTGGGGCGATCCGCAAGAACATCTCTTGATCCAGCGCGTTGTGGTGGGTTTGAAATGGCTTGGCATTGGCGCCCCCTGGGATGGGGTGCAGCATAGGCGTTTCGACTTCGAGGAACTGGTGCTCAAGCATGAACTCGCGCATACCGTGCAGCGCCTTGCTTCGGGCCACAAAGCGCTGTCGTGTTTGCTCATTGGTCATGAGGTCGACATAGCGCTGGCGGTACTTGAGCTCTTGGTCATGCACGCCATGAAACTTATCCGGCATGGGGCGCAAACTCTTGGTCAGCAAACGGATGCGATCCGCATGAATGGTCAACTCGCCAGTGCGGGTCTTGAACAATTTCCCTTCCGCGGCAACGATGTCACCCAGATCCCAGTGCTTAAAACCATCATGGGCCTCTGCGCCAATGCTGTCGTTGTTGACATAGACCTGAATGCGCCCGCCAGATGGTCCAAACGATGCATCCTGAATGGTAAAAAAGCTCGCCTTTCCCATGACCCGCTTGAGCATCATTCGGCCTGCAACACTGGCAGGAATATCTTGGGCTTCTAGCTCCTCTTTGCTCATCTCTCCGCACTGGCTAAACAACTGCTCGGCCCGGTGTTCTGGCTTGAAGTCATTGGGAAACGCAACACCGGCCTTGCCCTGCTGATGCGCAATGCGAGCAGCTTTGAGCTTTTCTCGGCGTTCAGCGATCAGCTGGTTTTCGTCTATTTCGGGTGTGGGCTGGGCTGCAGAGTGGGTGTCAGGCATGAATGGGTCTCGGCGATGAACGAACACGGCGACCGCCGCCATTTGAATCAACGCCAGCGGGCCAATCCGACATTTTACTTGGGGTTACAGGGCGCCGTGATTGCCTCAGACCTTGGCCACCCATTCGCTACCCACCGCGAACTCACGATCCAGTTCGATCGAGTCGCGCGAAACAAATGGGCCCGCCAGATCCATCAACAAATCGAGTGGGTACCCATCACGCCGAACGAGCGCAAGCCAGCACGCTAGCTTGACCCAGCCTCCTCGTCCCATTGGCGCAGTTTGGCCAGTTTTTCTGCAATCTGACTCTCCAGGCCTCGAGGCACCGGCTGATACCACCGAGGCTCTTGCATGTCATCGGGCAAGTACTTTTCGCCTGCGGCATAGGCGTTGGGCTCATCGTGTGCATACCGATAGGCGCGACCATGTCCAAGCTCTTTCATCAACGCGGTAGGCGCATTGCGCAGATGCACAGGCACCTCTCTGCTTTTGTCTCGCTTTACATACTCACGTGCCGCGTTGTAGGCGTTGTAGCCGGCGTTGCTTTTGGGCGCGACAGCCAGGTAAATCACCGCTTGCCCAAGCGCTAACTCACCTTCTGGACTGCCCAGTCGCTCGTAGCTCGAAGCTGCATCGTTGGCAATTTGTATCGCCCTAGGGTCCGCCAAACCAACGTCCTCCCACGCCATGCGCAACAGTCGTCTCGCAAGGTAGCGAGCATCGGCACCGCCATCTAGCATTCTTGCGAACCAGTACAAGGCGGCATCAGGATGGGAGCCTCGAATGGACTTGTGCAAGGCGGATACTTGGTCGTAGAAATTGTCTCCGCCCTTGTCAAACCGCCGGGCATTGATGGTCAATGCACTTTGTAAAAAATCAGCCGTGATCTGCTCAAGCCCGCTCGATGAAGCCGCGCTGCTGGTTTGCTCTAGCAAATTTAAAAATCGCCGCGCATCTCCATCTGCATAACCGACCAAGGTGTCTATGGCCAACTCATCAAACTGCAAGTGTCCAATGGCTTCTTGCTGGGCGCGCACCAACAATTGCCTCAGCTCTGCTTCTGACAACGACTTGAGCACATAAACCTGTGCGCGCGAAAGCAACGCCGAGTTGACCTCAAAGGACGGGTTCTCTGTCGTGGCGCCAATGAAGGTGACCAATCCGTTTTCAATGTACGGCAGCAGGGCGTCTTGCTGAGCCTTATTGAAGCGATGGATCTCGTCTACAAACAGAATCGTAGACCGCCCATTGGACAAATGGTGTTGGGCCTGATCCATTGAAGCCCGAATATCTTTCACCCCAGAGAAGACCGCGGACAGGGCGATGAACTCGCAGTCAAATGCGGACGCTGTTAGCCGAGCCAACGTTGTTTTGCCAATACCCGGTGGCCCCCAGAAAATCATCGAATGGGGTTTGCCCGACTGAAACGCCAAGCGCAAGGGCTTGCCAGGTGCAATCAAATGCGACTGCCCCACCACCTCGTCTAAATGGGTTGGGCGCAACAGTTCAGCCAGTGGCGCCGCGGGCTTGTACTCGAACAAATCAGACATGTCGGTCCAGGCTTACAGTGCGGTGAGCCCATGTCTCTCGGGGTTTCACATCTTCTGGGCTTGGCTGAAAGATTGACCAATCTGGCAGGTGGACTTGTGTCAGCATCACGGCCTCAAAATATCTGCACCAGGTGGTGGAACAAATTGAAAGACTCGTGGGTTCGGCTCTGCCGCACCCTCGGTCGGTTCAAACTTCAGGCTGGAGCTCTGACCCATCGCGTCCAACATTTTCAGCGCCTTGAGCTGACCTGCTTGCAGCCCCATTTGAACCTCGGTGAGCACCGCCTGCTCATTTTTGGGTATGGCCTTGACCCAACTCAAGCCATCGCTGTTGGGTTGCTCGGTCAAAATAAAATGTTGACGCAGCTCATTCAGATCGGTCGCTGTTGCCAGCAGGCCGGCGGGCGCATCTGCCAATGTTTCAGCCTGATTGCGCACACTCACTTGCATCAAGTCAGGGTCATAAAACCAGAGCATTTGACCGTCTGCCACGATTTGCTGCGGGAAAGGTGTTAGGTAGTCAAAACGAAACAGGCCGGGGCGCACAAATCGCATCCGCCCCATTTGTACTTGAGGCTGCCTCGCTTGATTGTCTGGGCTGACCGTGGTTTGCTCAAACCTGTAGTCTCCGCTGCGCGTGGATTGCAAATAGGATTGCAACTGCTCAAGGCCCGATCCCCAAGCATTTAGGCTGCAAGTCAACACCCCCAGTAAAGCGACACGGCGCCAAATTCGAAACATCATTCTTCCCTCACTGGAATCATGATTTCTCGCTGGCCATTGGTCCCCATGGTGCTCACGACCCCTGCGTTTTCCATATCTTCCAGCATGCGAGCGGCGCGGTTGTATCCAATTTTAAGATGACGCTGGACCAGTGATATCGATGCCTTTCGGTGCTTCAAAACCACTTCAACCGCTTGGTCATACATGGGATCTTTTTCTCCACCATCCTCACCTCCTGCGCCCTCCACCATGGCGTCCACGGTGCCGCCTTCAAGGATGCCCTCGATGTAGTTGGGCTCACCGTGCTCTTTGAGGTAGGTCACAACGCGATGAACCTCTTCGTCACTGACAAATGCTCCGTGAACCCTTTGAGGAAAACCAGTGCCTGCAGGTAGATACAACATATCACCCATGCCTAGCAAACTCTCAGCCCCCATTTGATCCAAGATGGTCCGGCTGTCGATTTTCGAACTGACTTGAAACGACACGCGCGTGGGGATGTTGGCTTTGATGAGGCCAGTGATGACATCCACGCTTGGGCGTTGGGTCGCCAAAATCAGATGTATGCCTGCCGCGCGCGCCTTTTGCGCAAGGCGAGCAATCAATTCTTCGATTTTCTTGCCCACCACCATCATCAAGTCGGCTAACTCGTCGATGACGACCACGATATACGGCAGCGGCTGCAGCGGTTCTGGGGACTCTGGCGCCAGCGAGAATGGGTTGGGCATTAGCTCACCGCGTGCCGTCGCCTCTTTGATTTTTTGGTTGTAACTGCCTATGTTTCGCACACCCATTTTGCTCATGAGTTTGTAGCGTTTTTCCATCTCGGCAACACACCAATTTAAGCCATGCGCGGCTTGCTTCATGTCGGTAACAACTGGCGCCAACAAGTGCGGAATACCCTCGTAGACGCTCATCTCCAGCATCTTCGGGTCGATCAGCAAGAGCCTGACATCTTGAGAGTCAGCCTTGTATAGCAAGCTGAGGATCATGGCGTTGATTCCGACTGACTTACCTGAACCGGTGGTGCCAGCAACCAAGCAGTGGGGCATCTTCGCCAAATCTGCGACAACTGGATGACCCACAATGTCTTTGCCCAATGCGACCGTCAGCATGGACTTCGCGTCGTTGTAAACGCTTGAGCCCAAAATCTCACTCAAGCGGATCATTTGGCGCCGCGCATTGGGCAACTCAAGTGCCATAAAGTTTTTGCCCGGGATGGTCTCAATCACTCGAATCGACACCAAACTCAGTGAGCGCGCTAGGTCTCGGGCTAAGTTCACCACCTGCGACCCTTTCACGCCCGTGGCGGGCTCGATTTCGTAACGGGTAATCACAGGACCAGGCATGGCGGCGACGACATGCACTTCCACCCCAAAGTCGCCCAACTTTTTCTCGATCAGGCGACTGGTCATTTCCAAAGTCTCGGCCGACACGCCTTCTTGCTGCCCCGAGACTCGGTCCAACAAACTCACCTGGGGCAAGGGGCTTTGCGTCCCATCGTCAAACAGCGCTTGCTGTGACTCTTTGGCGATGCGCTCGCTTTGAGGGACTACGGCAATTGGCACCTCGATGTTGACCGCCACCGGCGGCAACTTGACGCTGTCCACTTCTTGCTCGAGTTGAGCCTCGCGGGCCTTGACCGACGCCTGACCTATCGCTTCATCTCGCTCGGCTTCACGCCTTTGTCGCCAAGCTTCAAAGCTTGTCACAATGGTTCGACCCACCGCTTCGGCGACATTTCCCCACCCAAACCCCATCACGACGGCCACGCTGACGACGCCAATCACCAAAGCCACCAACGCCGAGCCCAAGCTACCAAACGCCAAAGTTGCGAGCTGCCCCAGTACGCTACCCAGAGCGCCGCCTGTTTGATCCGGCAAGGCCATATCCCAACGAGAGAGGCGTGTCCACTCCAACACAGCGCTCGCACTCACCAAGCCCAACAGAGATAACCACCACCCAAATGATGACCAATTAAAGCGCCTTGGCGTGGGTGGTGGGGCTTGGACGCCAACGCGCTTGCGCTTAGGTGTTGGCGGCTCTGCAGCCTGGTTTGACTCCCCAGCCAGCCAACGGCGCGCACGCCCCAACCAAGCCGTCGCGCCAGCCAGCCAAACCCACCAGATTGACCAGCCACATAAAAAATAACTCAAGTCCGCCAACCAGGCGCCAAAAATACCCAGCCAATTGTTGACCTGGGCCGAGCCACCGGTGGTGGACCATGCTGCATCATCAGGTTGGTAGCTGAGCAAAGCCAAAGCCCAGAGCGTGAGAGCCACAGCGGATACCACCAGCATCAACTCTTCCGTCACGCGCCTACGAGCTGCGTTGGACGGCTTGGTCGATACATTGCGATGGCTAGAGCTAAATAAAGTTTGAAGTGAAAAAGTCATCCATCCGGGGCGGGGGCGACCCCGGAAAGGTCACTCCCATTTATGTGTTTAAAAACAAGCGCTCATGCACCCATACCAAACCATCCTCACGCGTACCAATCAACTCGCGCTGAGTGAACTCTTTCATGACTCGGCTCACCATTTCACGCGACGCGCCGATCATTTTCGCGACATCTTGCCTCGATACTTTGGCATGTGTCACACGCAAGCCATCTGGCGTTGGCGCTGAGAGCTCGAACAAGGCATCTGCCACCCTACCGTAAACATCTTCAAGCGCCAAGGTCTCTATCTTATGGGCAGCTCGCCTTTGTCGGCGAGCCAGCGATCTCAAAAGCTCATTCACCACGCCCGGGCAGGCCGGGAGGCAACCCATGAATACCTGATTATCTAATGTCAACGCGTCAGTCTGGGTTTCGGCAAGCACCGAGGCCAAATTGGGTTGGTCATCAAACAATGGCAATTCTCCGGTGAACTCACCAGCCAAAAGGCGATCGACGATGACCTCTCGTTGCTGCTTGTCGGTCATCACTACCCGGGCTCGCCCATTGAGCAATATGACCAACTGAGGGCTCATTGAACCCTGATGCACCAAGCACTCGCCCTTTCTAAATCGGCGTTTCCTCACGGCATTGGCAATCACAGCCAAATGAGGCTCTTCTAGGGTTGCGAAGAGTGGTACGCGTAAAATCAAGTCTTCGTTTGAAAGTATGGCCATCATGACGTCCTTTGTTCAAAAGCCCCGTGCTCATACAATGACAAAGTAAATAAGTAGCAAGCAAAGCTTTTATGTATTAAGAAATCACACTTTACGATAAAAGATTTACTTTTGGCTTGCTAGCAAAAAATATTTCACAGCAAAAGGTTTATTCCAGATGAAACATGCAAAAGTTCTGATACTCGGATCTGGTCCTGCGGGCTACACAGCGGCCATCTACGCCGCACGCGCCAATCTCAAGCCGATGCTGATCACAGGCATTGCCCAAGGCGGGCAATTGATGACCACCACTGAGGTCGACAACTGGCCAGCAGACACAGACGGCGTGCAGGGCCCAGACTTGATGCAACGTTTTTTGAAGCACGCTGAGCGCTTTCAAACCGAAATGGTTTTCGATCACATCAACCAAGTTGACTTGAGTCAGAGGCCCTTCCGCCTCAAAGGCGACTCGGATGAGTACACATGTGACTCGCTGATCATTTCAACGGGTGCTTCGGCGAAGTATTTGGGTCTGCCTTCCGAGACCGCATTCATGGGCAAAGGTGTTTCTGCTTGCGCAACCTGTGACGGTTTTTTTTACCGCGATCAAATTTGCTGCGTCGTCGGGGGTGGCAACACAGCCGTAGAAGAGGCCTTGTACCTGTCAAACATTGCTAAAAAAGTCTATTTGGTGCACCGCAGAGACAGCTTTCGGGCCGAGCCCATCATGGTTGATAAATTGATGGAAAAGGTCAAGGAAGGCAAGATTGAGCTCAAAACACACCAAGTTTTGGACGAAGTTCTAGGCGATGCCTCGGGCGTGACGGGTATTCGCCTTCGACACACCGAAACCGACGCCACTGAAGAACTGGCCCTGGCCGGATGCTTTATCGCAATTGGGCACCACCCCAATACCGAGATCTTCAAGGGGCAACTTGAAATGGAAAACGACTACATCGTGACCCAAGGTGGCTTCAAGGGTTTCGCAACACAGACCTCTGTCCCTGGTGTATTTGCTGCTGGCGATGTGCAAGATCACACCTATCGCCAAGCGATCACCAGTGCGGGAACCGGTTGCATGGCGGCGTTGGACGCCCAGCGCTTTTTAGAGCAACAATCTGACTAAACCGAAAAGCCAAGTCGGGGGATTACCATTCGCGGCCCTTCGCTGTTATATAATCTCAGGCTTTGCTGAATTTGGCATGGCTGGCGGCCTGGAAAAGTTTCAGGGCGAGGGCCATGCAAGGTGAGGTGAAATTAGGTCCCGCTGACGCAAACAACAGACTGAAGACAAAGTGATCTTTTGATCCCCGTGTCTCAGCTGGTCGGCGAGGTGCGGCGAGAGCTGCCAACATTCTTCGAAAGAGTTCGAATCATGGCAAAAGTATGTGAAGTAACGGGCAAAAAGCCCATGTCCGGGAACAATGTTTCCCATGCCCACAATAAAACCCGTCGTCGGTTCATGCCCAACCTGCAGTACCGTCGCTTTTGGGTTGAGAGTGAGAACCGCTGGGTTCGCTTGCGTGTCTCGAGTGCAGCTTTGCGCTTGATTGACAAAAAAGGCATTGAAGTTGTTCTGGCAGACATGCGCGCGCGCGGTCAAGCCTGATTAGGAGAAAAATACCATGGCAAGCAAAGGCGGACGTGAAAAAATCAAGCTGGAGTCCTCTGCAGGAACCGGTCACTTTTACACCACATCAAAAAATAAGAAGACCATGCCCGGCAAGATGGAGATCACAAAATTTGATCCCAAAGCCCGCAAGCATGTGCTCTACAAAGAAACCAAGTTGAAGTGAGATCTGAATCACTTCCAACATAAAAAAACCGCTCATCGAGCGGTTTTTTTATGGCTTAGGTCACGGGCTCGTGGCCGTGACTTCAATTAGGCCATAGCTCCCCGAAGGCGGATGGAGAAATCACGCAATCCAGCAATGCCACTGGCCTCAGCCTTTTGGCACCATGCAACCAGCTGTTTGACCAATTGTTCGCGCGTCTGAGTCGTGTCGCTCCAAAGCTGGCGGAGCTCTTCGCGCATGTGGGTCATGGTTTTCAAAGCTGGGCTGTGCTCGAGCGCCTGTTCAAGCTTGGGCGCCACCTCAGCGGGCACCTTACTGGCGTCTCGGTGCAGCCATCGTCTGGCTTGAGTCAGCACTTCTGCACTGAGTTCGGCTCTTTGAGCAAGCTCTACTTTGACGGTTGCTTGAACCGCCTTGGCGTAAGTCGCCATCACTTCATAGCGGTTGTTGATCAACGCCTCTAGGGTTCTGTCATTGGGCTGGGTCTGCGCATCGCCCAGTACCAATTGAGGGGGTACCTTTCGGACTTTGGCCCACCCCAGAGCCTGCATGATTCGAATGTACTGCCAGCCAATGTCAAACTCGTAGGGCTTGACCGAAAACTTGGCAGAAGTTGGGTAGGTGTGGTGATTGTTGTGCAATTCTTCGCCACCGATCAACACACCCCAGGGCGAGACATTGGTGCTGGCATCAGCCGCTTCGAAATTGCGATAACCCCAGTAGTGACCGATGCCATTGATGACTCCTGCAGCCCAAAATGGAATCCACACCATCTGAATCGCCCAAATGGTCAGGCCGAAACCGCCAAACAGCGCCAGATTGATCACCATCATCAGACCCACACCATGCCATGTGAAGCGGCTGTAGACATTGCGCTCGACCCAGTCGTCGGGTGTACCGTGGCTAAAGCGCGCCAAAGTCTCCGCATTGGCTGCCTCAGCGCGATACAACTCTGCACCTTTCCACATGACTGTTTTGATGCCGCGTGTCACCGGGCTGTGAGGATCGTCAACGGTTTCGCATTTGGCGTGGTGTTTGCGGTGAATCGCGACCCATTCGCGGGTCACCATGCCTGTAGTCAACCACAGCCAGAATCGAAAGAAGTGGGATGGAATCGGACCTAACTCAAGGGCGCGGTGGGCTTGATGCCGGTGCAAATATATGGTGACCCCCGCAATGGTGATGTGGGTCACGATCAGGGTGAAGGCAACCATTTGCCAACCTGATGCATTGATCAAGCCGTTCCCTAACCAACTCAAGAAAATATCCATGCCTAAAGCCTTTTTTTGCGGTTACAAAGCACATGCAACACTTTGCCCACGAAACAAGGGGTTGCACGCCCTCAATTTTACGATTTATGCTGAGTTTGACCAAATATCGGTGCACAGACCCCATCGTTTGGGCTAACGCCTCTCCCACACTGCAGCAAAAAAGCCATCGGTGCCATGAATCTGGGGCCAAAGCCTCAAGCCCTCCTCACTCAGCATCGAGTTGCGAGTGGCCTCGTCTTTGACCAGTGACTTCATTAAATCGTCTACCGACACCCTCACGAAGTCCGAATGCTCTGTATCAAATCGCTGCGCGATGGCCTCGTTTTCTTCACGCAACAAACTGCACGTGGCATAAACAAGTCGGCCTTGCTCCTTCACCAATCGCGCGGCACTGCTCAAAATTGAAAACTGTTGCCGTGCCAAGGACTCAATGTCGTCGGGCTGCACCCGCCATTTGAGCTCAGGGCTGCGCCGAATGGTGCCCAGCCCAGAACATGGTGCGTCAACCAAAACCCTGTTCATTCGGCCGTGCAAAGCATTCAACCGTGAGTCATGCTCATCAGCAATCGCCAAAGAATAAATTTCTTGTAGGCCAGAGCGCGCCATCCTTGGCCGCAACCCTTCCAATCGATGCGCCGATGTATCGATGGCATACAAACGCCCTTGGCCGCGCATCGCGGCGCCCATCGCAAGCGCCTTGCCGCCAGCACCAGCGCAAAAGTCTGCGATCACCTCGCCGCGCTTGGCACCCACCAACCAAGCCAACAACTGAGAACCTTCGTCTTGAGCTTCAAGATCACCGGCTTTGAACCAATCGGTTTGAGCAAGTGCACGCCGTTTCTGCATGCGAATACCCCAAGGGGACAACGGTGTTGCACAGACGTCCCAGCCTGCGGCTTGCATCTCGCGCAGCAATTTGTCTCGCTTGACACGCTGAACATTGGCTCGCAAATCAACAGGAGCGGGTTGATTAAGGGCCTGAGCCAGCGCAGGCATATCCTCTACCCCCTGCGCGCGCAAGCGTTCGATCAACCAGTGGGGGAGGTTCCAACGTTGGTCCAATGGCAGGTCCGAGGCATTGGGGTCCATGGCTTGCGCCTTCACCAGCCAAGCAACTTGCTCTGCCGTCATTTCGTTGGCCCACTCGCTTGCCTGCTCTCGGCTGCCCAGAATAGCTAAACTCGACCAGCGGTCCCATGGACTTTGCTTGGCTAGGCTCTCCCAGTGCAGACGCTGGCGCAACACCGTGAACACCACGTCCGCCAACATGGCTCGGTCACGAGCACCTAGCGTTCTGTGCGCCTTCACATAATTGGCCACGCAGGCATCCGCGGGAGATTGCCATTGAAACACCTCACGCAATAAGGCTGTGGCATGTTCGAAAAAGAATTTCAGTTGCATGGGCACATTGTCCCATGGCCGATAATTGACACATGACTGAACTCGATCAACAAGTACGCCGCAGGCGCACATTCGCCATCATTTCTCACCCCGACGCCGGCAAGACCACACTGACCGAGAAACTGCTGTTGTTTTCAGGGGCAATCAATATTGCAGGCAGTGTCAAGGCGCGCAAAGCAGCCCGGCATGCGACCAGCGACTGGATGGAGATTGAAAAACAACGGGGCATCTCGGTGGCCAGTTCTGTGATGCAAATGGAATACCGTGATTGCGTCATCAACCTGCTGGATACGCCCGGCCACCAAGACTTTTCTGAAGACACATACCGTGTACTCACCGCTGTTGATGCAGCACTGATGGTCATCGATGCGGCCAATGGCGTCGAGCCCCAAACGCGCCGCCTGCTGCAGGTTTGCCGCGCGCGCAACACGCCCATCTTGACTTTCATCAACAAAATGGACCGCGAGGTTCAAGCCCCGTTAGACGTGGTCGACGAGGTGGAGCGCGAGTTGGGCATGACCGCTGTTCCCTTCACTTGGCCGGTCGGCATGGGCAAGCGCTTCAGCGGCGTATTTGATCGCCGAGCCGACCACATGCGGGTCTTTGTTGCAGGCGAGGACAAGCGGGGTGGACAAGAAGAAACGCTTGCAGGACGAGACAACCCCGCAGCTTTGGCGCGGTTCGGCGCTGAGTTTGAAGATGCGCGAGGCGAATTGGAGTTGTTGGACGAGGCTGCCCCTCCCTTTGACCATCAGGCATTTTTAGCCGGAGAACAAACACCGGTGTTTTTTGGCTCTGCCGTTAACAACTTTGGCGTACAAGAGATTCTTGACGCTTTGGTCGAGCTTGCACCACCACCCGCCAGCCGCCAAGCGGTACAGCGCCGCGTTGAGCCCACAGAGTCGAAGTTTTCTGGCGTGGTCTTTAAAATCCAAGCCAACATGGACCCGGCCCACCGCGACCGCATCGCATTTTTGCGATTGGCCAGTGGTCACTTTAAGCGCGGTATGAAGTTGCACGTGGTGCGATCTGGCAAGGACATCAAGCCCAACACCGTCGTTAACTTTCTCAGCCAGCGGCGTGAACTGCTCGAGGAAGCGTTTGCCGGGGACATCATCGGCATACCCAACCACGGCGTTTTGCAGCTGGGGGACACCTTGACTGAAGGCGAGTCGTTGCAATACACCGGACTGCCATTCTTTGCGCCTGAGATGATTCGCACCGTCGAAGTTGCGGACCCCTTGCGCAGCAAGCAACTCAGAGCAGGTTTGACGCAACTCGGAGAAGAAGGCGCCATTCAGGTTTTTCGCCCGATAACCGGCACGTTGCTGTTGCTAGGCGCCATTGGTCAATTGCAGTTTGAGGTCGTAGCGCAGCGCCTGGAAACCGAATACGGCGTGAAAGCCCGCATCAGCGGGAGCAACTACACCCTGGCCCGTTGGATCACTTGTAACCCTGAAGATGGTGGGGAAAATGAATTGAAGCGCTTCATTGACGCCAATGCGCACCGAATCGCGTTGGATGCGGTTGATGCACCAACGCTTTTGGTGGACCACAGTGCAACACTCAGGGCGGTCGAAGCCAACTGGCCAAAGATCAAATTTCACACCATGCGCGAACACGCTGGCCTGATCATGCAGACCCGCTAGAGGCCTAGACCATTGATATGCGAACGATGAATACGGAACCAATTCAAGCATTGCTCAAGACCACTCGAACCATTGCAGTGGTTGGTATATCTGATCGTGAAGACCGTCCCAGCCATTTCGTCTCCTTGTACATGCAACAGGCGGGCTACCGCATCATCCCCGTGAACCCGCGTTACGAAACGGTGCTCGGGGAGCGCTGCTGGCCTGACCTGGCCAGTATTGACGAACCCGTAGACATGGTCAACGTGTTCCGCCCGTCAGCCGACACCCCTGAAATCGCTTCTCAAGCGGTTGCCATTGGCGCCCGTTCGCTTTGGCTGCAACAGGGTATTTCGCACCCCGAAGCAGAGCGAATCGCACAAGCAGCTGGACTTTCTGTGGTCATGGATCGCTGCTTGAAAGTTGAGCACATGGCATGGGTGACCAAACCCTAGCTGCGATCACCTGCGATTGAATTCAGTCGCCGAGCGGTCAAACCATTGCTCAATCGCTTGGGGATAGATTCGATGCTCTTGGCTCAACACACGTTGGGCCAACGTTGAAGCGTCATCCGTGGCAAGCACTGGTACCACGGCTTGCTCCAAAATGTGCCCATGATCGAGCTCTGCGGTCACCTCGTGCACCGTTGCACCGGCGAAGCGACAGCCGGCCTCCAAGGCTCGCTCGTGGGTATGCAACCCAGGAAAAGCGGGTAACAAGCTGGGGTGAATGTTTAACAAACGACCTGCATGGCGACTCACGAAGGCGGGCGTCAAAATCCGCATAAAACCCGCCAAGATCACCAAGGCTGGTCGCTGCCCCTGAGCAGCCATGCGATCGATTTGGTCCGCCAGCGCCTGATCAAAATCGACTCGATTTTCAAACTGCTGGTGCTCAACCACTGCGGTCGCGACACCATGGGCCGCGGCCTTTTTTAGTCCCTGAGCATCGGCTCGATTGCTGATGACGCCGGTCACCTCAGCGCCCCACTTGGTGCGCCAGCCACGTTGAATTTGTGCTCGGATGATGGCCTCCATGTTGGAGCCAGAGCCAGAGATCAGTATCACAATGGGTTGGAGCAGCGCGCTTGTCATGGCCAGCAGTTTAACGACCCAACCGCGACACGGACATCGCCACAGCAAAAGCCTGCAGCCCGCCACTGCCTTCGCTCTCACCAAACCCGAGGAAACCCTATGGTGCGCTCAGATTGTCACCTGACCGACTCAAAAAAACGAACGAGCGTGCTAAAACGCAGTTTTGGTCATTTTCGACAACCCAAAAGCGAGGGCCAGTTTCCCCACGCTTTTATTACAAGGAGCCGCCATGGATTTGGCATTCACGCCGGAGCAACTGCAGTTTCGAGAGGAAGTCCGAACCTGGGTCAATGAAAATTTGCCCCAATCGCTGTCCACCAAGGTACACCAAGCTCAACGCCTGAGTCGCGATGACATGCAAACGTGGGCCAAGATTCTTGGCAAAAAGGGTTGGCTCGGGTACGGCTGGCCCAAAGAGTTTGGCGGACCTGGATGGGATGCTGTTCAACGCCACCTCTTTGAAGAAGAGTGCGCGCTGGCGGGCGCGCCTCGCATCGTGCCTTTTGGCCCAGTGATGGTCGCCCCCGTGATCATGGCCTTTGGCAGCCCTGAACAACAGCAGCGGTTTTTGCCCGGCATCGCCAGCGGTGAAGTCTGGTGGAGCCAGGGTTATAGCGAGCCAGGTTCTGGCTCTGATTTGGCTTCACTGAAAACACGCGCCGAACGGCAAGGTGACCACTACATCGTGAACGGTCAAAAAACGTGGACGACTTTGGGTCAATACGGTGAGTGGATTTTCTGCTTGGTTCGCACTGACACCGAATGTAAGCCTCAAAAAGGCATTTCGTTCTTGCTCATTGATATGAAATCACCCGGTGTGACCGTCCGCCCGATTCGCCTGCTCGATGGAGAATGTGAAGTCAACGAAGTGTTTTTCGATAACGTGAAGGTACCTGCAGAAAACCTGGTGGGCGAGGAAAACCAAGGCTGGACCTACGCCAAGTTTTTGCTGGCGCACGAGCGCACCAACATTGCAGACGTCAACCGCGCCAAGCGTGAATTGGAACGTCTCAAGCGCATCGCCAAGCAAGAAGGCGTTTGGGAAGACCGCCGTTTCCGCGATGACATTGCTCGCTTAGAAGTGGACATCGTGGCGCTTGAAATGATGGTTTTGCGGGTTTTGTCGGCTGAGTCCAGTGGCAAACAAGCGATGGACATTGCTGGCTTGCTCAAGATTCGAGGCAGCGAGATTCAGCAGCGTTACACCGAGTTGATGATGCTTGCGGCAGGCCCCTCGTCGTTGCCATTCATCTTTGAAGCCATGGAGGCTGGCTGGCAGGGCGATCAGGCGCATGGTCTGTCTGGCTTCCCAGGCGATGCGCTGCACTGTGCTCCGCTCGCCGCCAACTACTTCAATATGCGCAAGACCACGATCTACGGCGGCAGCAACGAGGTACAACGCAACATCGTCGCCCAGATCGCTCTGGGTTGATTCAGGAGTAAAAAATGGATTTCAATTTTTCTGACGACCAAGAGCAATTGCGTGACGCGGTGAGCAAATGGGTAGACAAAGCTTACGACTTCGAGCGCCGGCGGGCCATTTGTCGCGACGAGCGTGGCTTCAGCCCCAAGGCATATGCTGAGATTGCTGGCTTGGGTCTTTGCGGGTTGCTCATCAGCAGTGACTACGATGGCATGGACATGGGCCCCATCGAGGCGATGGTAGCGATGGAAGCCATGGGCTCAGGCATCGTATTAGAGCCGTTGGCCCACACGCTACTTTGCTCGGCAATCGTTCAAGCGTATGCCGACGATGAGGTGAAGAAAGCATGGCTGCCTCGCATCGCTGATGGCAGTGTCTTGATGGTTTTGGCCCACCAAGAGCGTGGCGCTCGCTACCACTTAGACCGCTGCGCGGCACAAGCAACGCCAGCAGCCAATGGCTACACAATCAACGGCGTCAAGCATGTGGTCCCAGCAGGACAATATGCACAGGCCTACTTGGTCAACGCACAGTTGAACGGCGAGATGGCATTGTTCATTGTCGATGCAACTGACAGCCAAATTCAGCGCAGCAGCTACATCACACAAGATGGCTCTGCAGCAGCTGATTTGGATTTCCAAGGTGTCCAGGCCAACCTTGTCACAAGCCAAGGTCAGGTGGCACTTGAGCACGCGGTTGACGTTGGTATCGCATTGAACTGCGCCTACGCTGTTGGTGTGATGGACAAGGCGTTTAGCCTGACCGCTGAGTACTTGAGTACCCGCAAACAGTTCGGCGTGGCGATCGGCACCTTTCAAGCCCTGCGGCATCGCCTCGCTGATATGAAGATGCAACTCGAACTTGCGCGCTCGATGAGTTACTACGCGACGCTCCGTGTGAACACCTCGCCCGATGAGCGCCGCATGGCTATGGCCAGAGCCAAGTACCAGCTGGGCCAGAGCATGCGTTACGTGGGCCAGCAGTCGGTGCAGTTACACGGCGGCATCGGGGTGACCGATGAGTACGTGGCCAGTCACTACTTCAAGGTTTTGACTCAACTTGAGATGGTCTTCGGCGACAGCAACCACCACTTAGGTGAAGTCTCGGATCGCATGCAAAATGCGGCAGGCGTCTTTGTTTAAAGTGACCTGATGCGAGAATAAGCCTGCGCTCAGCGCAGGCTTTTTTTTGCCAACGCTTCAAAGACAGTTGGGTAATGCAAATGCAATTTCAGATCTTTGGCTTGCCGATCGGTGATCAAACGACGCGACTCTGTCAAAAAGCTCAAAGTCATTGGCGTGAGGCGCTCACGAGCTTGCTCCAAAGTGATGCGCTCTGGGACTGGTAAGCCCACAGCCTGAGCAATTGCCTCTAGGTAGTCGCCAGATTTGCTATTGGATTCATCTGCCAAATGAATGGCTCGGTAAGGTGCTCTGCCCCAAATGGCTAAGCAGCAGCCGCGCGCTAAGTCTTGTGCATGGATTCGATTGGTATAGACATCGCATTCGGGTAACAGGGTCGGCGCGCCGCGTCGCAGGCGCTCCAATGGGTTGCCTTCGGATCGGTCCAGTGAGTAAATCCCGGGTGCGCGCAATACGGTCCACCTGGGCATGTGTTCACGCCAGCGCCTTTCGGCATCTGCACGACGGATGGCCCTCGCTGTGTGCGGACTCAGGCCCTGAGATTCGCGAACCCAAGCGCCTTGCCGATTGCCGTATACGCCTGTGGTTGAGATGTAAACGGCTGCACGCAATTTGCCTCGCAGGTTCAAACTTTGAACTGCGCGCTGGGTTCGTGTGTCCACTGAACCGCTCGCATTGGGTGGTACCGCATGAACGACCCGTTGGGCCCAGCCTGACCACCGACTGGCCGATCGCGGACAATCCAAGTCCACCACCGCTGGTACTAAACCCATCTGCCTCAACGACGCCACCTTGTCCGTTGTCGTTGTGGTCGCCACCACGTGCGCCTTAGAACGCAACAATTGTCCGATGCGCTCTCCGACGTGGCCGCAGCCCAAAATCAAAATCCGCGGCCGACGAAACCGCGCGGGCAATGCGCCCAAAGGGTTCATAGACATGCTGCTGCCTTCAGATTTGCGAAAATAAGGGTTTTACTGTTCACAGGCATTGAGTATGACATTCAACATCAATATTGAACCTAGCCAGCGTCAATTTAGCGCGCAGGCAGATGAAAGCCTATTGCTGGCTGCGATACGCCAAGGTATTGGTCTGCCTTATGGGTGCAAAGATGGTGCATGTGGGTCTTGCAAGTGCCGCTTGGTCAGTGGTGAAGTGTCGATGCAGCCCTATCAAGAAAAGGCGCTGCCACCTGAGGAAGCCAGTCAAGGTTTGATTTTGACTTGCCGGGCTCGCCCGCTCTCTGATGTGGTTCTGGAGTCCAAGCAGGTGACTGCTGAGGGTGCGCTACCCATCCGGAAAATGCCTGCCCGGGTTGCTCGCTTGGAACGATTAACAGACGACGTGATGCGCATGGTCTTGCAACTACCTGCCGCAGAGGCTTTTGTTTATCACGCTGGTCAATACGTCGAATTTATTTTGCGAGACGGCGATCGGCGCAGTTACTCTATGGCCAACGCAGCACACACGCAGACCGAAGTCGGGGGTATTGAGTTGCACCTCAGACACATGCCCGGTGGCAAATTCACCGATCAAGTTTTTACTGAGCTCAAAGAAAAAGCCATCATGCGGTTGGAGGGCCCATTTGGCAGCTTCTATTTGCGCGAGGAAGCCGATTTGCCCATGATTTTCTTGGCTTCTGGCACGGGGTTTGCCCCCATCAAAGCGCTGCTTGAGCACATGGACTTACAAGGCGTCACGCGCTCCACCACCATCTACTGGGGTGGTCGGCGCCCGCACGACCTTTACATGGCCGACTGGTTGTCTGCACACTGTGCCGACCGCCCTCATCTGAGTTTCGTCCCCGTGGTTTCGGATGCCTTAGATCAAGACGCATGGACTGGCCGCACTGGGTTTGTGCACCAAGCTGTGCTTGATGATTGCCCCGACTTATCAGGCTTTGCAGTCTACGCCTGCGGTGCACCCGTGGTGATCGACTCAGCCAAGCGCGACTTCATCGCGCAAGGCCTAAACCCTGACCACTTTTTTGCTGACTCTTTCACCAGTGCGGCAGACGCTGCACAGGGTTAAACCTGCAACGCTGGGCCGGCATACCTCTTACAGCGGTTTACTGGCTCAACTTCCAGTGGCTTGGATCAGCGCCCAGCCAACAGTTGCTTGATGTCAGAGGCCAAGCCTGGTGCACCGCTGCCATATCGGTGGTACAGGCGGATGCGGCCTGCTGGGTCATACACATAGCTGCCAGCTGAGTGATCCATGGTGTAACTGGTCGGAGTGGGCCCATCTACTTTTTTGTAGTAGATGCGAAACGAATCTGCGACCTGCTTCAGTGCACCCTCGGGTGCATACAAAGCCAAGAACGTGGGGTCAAATGCGGCCATGTATGCCTTCATTACCTCTGGCGTATCTCGCTCGGGGTCCACGGTTACAAACAAGCCTTGCAAGCGATCGCCGTCTTCGCCCAGCAGTTGTTTGGTCTGAGCCAACTCAGTCATAGAAGTTGGGCAAACATCTGGGCACTGGGTGTAGCCAAAAAAGATCACGACGGCCTTGCCCTGGAAGTCAGCCAACGTGCGCGCTTGCCCGTTGTGATCGATCAACTCAAAAGAATTGGCGTAATCTGCGCCAGTGATGTCAATGCCCTGAAAAGAGGGCCGCTCACTGCACCCTAGCACCAGAGTAACCATACCCAGCGCGCACAGCGCACGGACCAAGTTGTGTCGCCAACTTTTTAGAACCATCAAAACCAACCCCTTGCGTAGTGATCAACCAGCAATGCAGCAAAAAGCACCGAAAGATGAATGAGAGAGAAACGGAAAGTTTTGCGTGACAACTCGTCTGAGTAGTTGCGCCACAAAGCCCACGCATACGCCATGAAGCCAATTGACAAAATCATGGCCACCACTGCGTAAAGCACGCCACTCATTCCGTAGGCAAATGGCAGCATACATGCCGCAGCCAACACCACGGTGTAAAGCAATATCTGCAGGCGCGTGAACTTTGAGCCGTGTGTTACCGGGAGCATTGGTAGCCCGCTTTGGCGATAATCCTCGACCCTGTACAGCGCCAGAGCCCAGAAGTGAGGGGGTGTCCACAGGAAGATTATGAGGAAAAGCATCAGAGATTCGGTGCCAACCTCGCCAGTCATTGCCGCCCACCCCAAGACCGGAGGCATCGCACCTGAGGCACCGCCAATCACAATGTTTTGGGGCGTAAGCGGCTTCAATACAACGGTGTAAATCACGGCGTAACCGACAAAGGTTGCAAAGGTTAGCCACATCGTTAACGGGTTGACCCAAACATACAGAATGGCCGAGCCTGCCGCACACAGGAACATAGAAAAAACCAAAGCTTGCCGCGTCGAGAGTTCCCCTTTGGCAGTGGGGCGCCATGCGGTTCGGCGCATTTTTGCGTCGATTTGCTGCTCGATCAAACAGTTGAAGGCTGCTGCTGCACCTGATACCAGCCAAATACCAAAACTGGCGATCGCTGCCAGCATCAACTCGGACGCTTGCGGCACGCGGGGAACGGCCAAGACCATGCCGATCAGTGCACAAAACACGATCAATTGAATGACCCGCGGCTTCATCAGGTCGTAGTACTGTTGGTAGATCGATTTTTCAATCAAGCCTGCAGGCGTGGTACTCACATTTTTTCCTTGTTGAGGTGACATCTTGCCAGCCAGCCCGAAATCACGATCACAGATGCTGCTGCACCACCAGTGTGGGCCAAGGCCGCCACCAGCGGCCACTCCAGGACCACATTCGAAACGCCACTGAGCAATTGCCA
>CBFIFT010000024.1:0-18873 GCA_965661935.1 Burkholderiaceae bacterium
CTCGATGAAACCTTGTCGATCTTTGGCTGCATCGTACTCAGCGTTTTCGCTCAGATCCCCTTGAGCCCGAGCTTCTGCAATCGCATTGATCACAGCAGGTCGCTCAACGGTTTTAAGTTGCTGCAACTCTGCCTTCAGCAGATCAGCTCCGCGCTTGGTCACAGGGAGGGTGGCCATTCAATTCTCCGGATTCAAAAAAGAACACACCGCCGAAGGCAAAAGCCAGAGGCGGTGTATCAAGAACAATGAGCCTAGAGTGTAAACCACCCCAGACGACACTGCAAAGGTCAAGCTCTTAGAGGCCAGCGTGCATTTCTTGGACTGAATAGACATCCAAGTCGTCGATTTGCCGTATACCTTCGACAGCAGCCTCGGCACCTGAAATCGTGGTGAACGTGGTGATGCGAGCCAACAGAGCCGAAGTTCGAATTTGGCGACTGTCAGCAATGGCATTGCGGCGCTCTTCGACGGTATTGATCACCATGCAAACTTGGTTGTTCTTGATCAAATCCACCACGTGCGGCCTGCCCTCTGCGACTTTATTCACCACCTCGCAAGGCACACCAGCCGCTTGAATCGCTGCCGCTGTGCCTTTGGTCGCAATCAATGCGAAACCCAAAGCAACCAGGTCCTTTGCCACTTGCACCGCACGCTCTTTGTCACCATTTTTGACGGTCATAAAGACTTGGTTAAGCGCGTCTTTCGGTCGAGGTAAGCGAGTACCCGCGCCGAGCTGAGCCTTGACATAAGCCTCGCCAAACGTGCGGCCATAGCCCATCACCTCACCGGTCGACTTCATCTCTGGGCCCAGAATGGTGTCAACGCCGGGGAACTTCACAAAGGGGAACACAGCCTCTTTCACACTAAAGTAAGGCGGGGTCACCTCTTTCGTCACACCTTGCGCCTTCAAAGACTGCCCAGCCATGCATCGCGCGGCGACCTTCGCCAACTGAATGCCGGTGGCTTTGGAGACAAAAGGTACTGTGCGAGAGGCCCGTGGATTCACCTCCAACACAAAGATAACGTCTTGGCCGTCCACTTGCTGAATAGCAAACTGCACGTTCATCAAACCCACCACGTTCAGACCTTTGGCCATGGCTTTGGTTTGACGCTTCAACTCTTCAATCGTCTCCGAATTGAGGTAATAAGGCGGCAATGAGCAGGCTGAGTCACCACTGTGAACACCTGCTTGCTCAATGTGTTCCATCACGCCGCCGATGAAGACATCGGTACCGTCTGAGATGGCATCCACATCACACTCGATCGCGTCGTTCAAGAAACGGTCCAACAAGACTGGCGAGTCGTTGCTCACTTTGACCGCCTCGCGCATGTAGCGCTCGAGGTCTTGTGGCTCATGGACAATTTCCATGGCCCTTCCGCCCAGGACGTAGCTGGGTCGAACCACCAATGGGTAACCCAGCGCGTCAGCCTTTTCCATGGCTTCTGACTCGGTTCGCGCAGTGGCGTTGGGTGGCTGCTTGAGACTGAGATCGTTCAACAACCGTTGGAAACGCTCCCGGTCTTCCGCCGCATCAATCATGTCAGGGCTGGTGCCAATGATGGGAACGCCAGCCGCCTCTAGCCCAAGAGCCAGCTTAAGTGGCGTCTGCCCGCCATATTGCACGATCACGCCGGCAGGCTTTTCTTTGTCTACGATCTCGAGCACGTCCTCTAGCGTCAGCGGCTCAAAGTAGAGGCGGTCGCTGGTGTCGTAGTCGGTGGAAACCGTCTCGGGGTTGCAGTTGACCATGATGGTTTCGTAGCCATCTTCACGCATGGCCATCGCAGCGTGCACACAGCAGTAGTCAAACTCAATGCCTTGGCCAATCCGGTTGGGCCCACCGCCAAGCACCATGATTTTCTTTTTATCGGTGACATCGGCTTCGCACTCTTCGTCATAGCTGGAGTACATGTAGGCGGTGTGAGACTCAAACTCTGCCGCGCAGGTATCGACGCGTTTGTAAACAGGACGAATCCCGAGTTGATGGCGCTTGGCGCGCACATTACCCTCAGTCGATTTAAGCAGCTTGGCTAAGCGACGGTCAGAAAAACCTTTTTGCTTCAACTGCCGCAGCGTCGACGCGTCCAACGCATCCAGCGTTTGGCGCTCTAACTCGAGTTCGATTTTGACGATCTCTTCGATTTGCACCAAGAACCAGGGATCGATTTTGGTGATCTCGAACACCTCTTGTAACGTCCAGCCTTGCGCAAATGCATCGCCAACGTACCAGATGCGCTCAGGGCCAGGCTCACCCAGCTCACGCTTGAGCAGCTCTCGATCCACCGTTTTCGAGTTCATGCCATCCACGCCAACCTCAAGCCCACGCAAAGCCTTTTGGAAGCTCTCTTGGAAGGTCCGGCCCATGGCCATCACTTCACCCACCGATTTCATTTGGGTCGTCAACCGGCTGTCGGCAGTCGGGAACTTCTCGAAAGCAAACCGAGGAATTTTCGTGACGACGTAATCGATGCTGGGCTCGAAACTGCTGGGCGTCATGCCACCGGTGATTTCATTGCGCAACTCGTCCAGCGTCATGCCTACTGCCAGCTTCGCCGCGACTTTAGCGATCGGAAAGCCGGTCGCCTTGGAGGCCAATGCAGATGAGCGTGACACACGCGGGTTCATCTCGATCACGATCATGCGACCGTCAACAGGATTAACAGAAAACTGAACGTTGGAGCCGCCCGTGTCAACACCGATCTCGCGCAATACCGCCAGTGAGGCATTGCGCATGATTTGATACTCTTTGTCTGTTAGCGTCTGAGCAGGAGCGACGGTGATGGAGTCGCCAGTGTGCACGCCCATCGGGTCCAAGTTCTCAATAGAGCACACGATAATGCAATTGTCTGCGCTGTCGCGCACGACCTCCATTTCGTACTCTTTCCAGCCCAACAACGACTCCTCGATGAGCAACTCGTTGCTAGGCGATGCCTCAAGGCCGCGCTTGCAAATCGTCTCGAACTCCTCCGAGTTGTATGCGATGCCACCGCCAGTGCCACCCAAAGTGAAGCTCGGACGAATCACCACAGGGTAACCCACGCTTTGCTGAACAGCCCAAGCCTCTTCCATGCTGTGGGCGATACCTGAGCGCGCTGAACCCAAACCAATTTTGGTCATTGCGTCTTTGAACTTCAGTCGGTCTTCGGCCTTATCGATGGCTTCTGGGGAGGCGCCAATCAGCTCAACCTTGTACTTATCCAGCACCCCGTTGTTCCACAAGTCAAGGGCGCAGTTAAGGGCCGTTTGACCGCCCATGGTTGGCAAAATAGCGTCGGGACGCTCTTTAGCAATGATCTTCTCGACCACTTGCCACTGAATGGGCTCGATGTAGGTCACGTCCGCCGTGTTCGGGTCGGTCATGATGGTCGCCGGATTGCTATTGATCAAGATGATGCGGTAGCCCTCGTCGCGCAGTGCCTTGCAGGCCTGAACGCCCGAGTAATCAAACTCACAGGCCTGTCCAATGACGATAGGGCCAGCGCCGATGATCAAAATACTTTTTATGTCGGTGCGCTTAGGCATTTTTCTGAGTCTCCATCAGCGCGGTAAAGCGATCGAATAAATAGCCAATGTCTTGTGGACCTGGTGAGGCCTCGGGGTGCCCTTGGAAACCAAAAGCTGGGCAGTCGGTGCGAGCCAGTCCCTGAACGGTTCCATCGAACAAACTGACATGGGTCACGCTCATGTTGCTGGGCAGTGCGCTCTCGTCTACAGCGAAGCCATGGTTCTGGCTGGTGATGGCCACATGCCGCGTCGCGACGTCTTGGACCGGGTGGTTGGCGCCGTGATGCCCGAATTTCATTTTGAATGTTTTGGCCCCACTGGCCAATGCCAGTATTTGGTGGCCCAAGCAAATGCCAAAAATGGGGACCTGCTTGGCCAACAATTCTTGTGTGGCCGCGATGGCATAAGTGCAAGGCTCTGGATCGCCAGGCCCATTGGAGAGAAAGACGCCGTCTGGGTTCAACGCCAAAATGTCTTTGGCTGAGGTCTGTGCGGGGACTACCGTGACCCGGCAACCGCGCTGCGACAGCATGCGCAAGATGTTCTTTTTGATACCAAAGTCCAAAGCGACCACATGGCGAACTGGGCTCAATTGGGTGCCATAACCCGCGCCTAAGGTCCATTCAGTCTGGGTCCACTCGTAAGGCTCGGAAGTTGAAACGACCTTGGCCAAATCTTGCCCCACCATACCTGGCGCTTGTTGAGCCATGCTTACCGCGCGCTCAATGTGCGCTGCCGTCACCGCTTCGCCCTCTGCCAGAGCCAAGATGCAGCCGTTGGATGCACCGTGCGTTCTCAGGTGGCGGGTCAAGCGCCGAGTGTCTATGCCAGCTATGGCAACAGTCGATTGATCTTTCAAGTAGTCGCTCAGCGATTGTTGAGAGCGAAAGTTTGAAGCAAGAAGGGGCAGGTCTTTGATGATCAGGCCAACAGCGTGGATGCGGTCCGCTTCCACATCTTCGTCGTTGACGCCGTAGTTACCAATGTGAGGATAAGTCAGCGTGACAATTTGCTGGCTGTAACTAGGGTCGGTCAATATTTCTTGGTAGCCAGTGATAGATGTGTTGAAGACAACCTCTCCAACTGTTTCACCATGTGCACCAATTGAAATGCCTGAAAAGACCGTGCCGTCAGCAAGCGCAAGTATGGCTTTGGGATGAACAGGCAGCACGGGATTCTCCAATGTTCGCGGCTGAATTTTTACCCCAAAACACCGTGCCTCGGGGTCAATTCATTTGCGAGTAGATAAACCTGTCAATTATAACCCGAAGGTCTAGCGCCCTGTCGCACTGGCATGCAAACAAATCGCAGCGGCGGCGGCAACATTGAGAGACTCTTCGCCTCCGACTTGGTGGATGCGAATCTTCTGTTGGGCCAGCGCCAAAAGCTCGGCACTGAGCCCTTGCCCCTCATGGCCCAAGAGCCAAGCGCAAGGCATGGGCAAATTTGTCTCATGAAGCCATACGCCTTCGTGTACGTGTGTGGCGAGCAAAGGCAACTGTAGAGCGTGAAGCTGATCTGGTTCGACTTGTTCGAGCAATCGCAGGTTGAAATGAGCTCCCATGCCCGCTCGCAAAACCTTGGCACTCCAGAGGCCAACCGTACCTTTGGTGGCCAGTACCTGCTTGAACCCCATGGCCGAGGCCGTGCGCAAAATTGAACCGACATTGCCAGGGTCTTGTAAACCATCGAGCACCACGGTGGCTGTACCTGGCGCAAGCGAGTCGGGTGCAGAGACACGAAAAACAGCCCCCAACGCGGCGGCAGACTCTAACTGACTGAGGCCACGCATCATTTGGTCTTCGATCACGACGTGCCTACCAGACCAGTCCACGCCCAGCTGCCACCGCGCCCATGCCGAAGGCGTCCATACAATGACTTGCGGGGTCCAGCCGCGCTCAATGGCAGCGCGAACCAAATGGTCACCCTCTACCCACACTTCGCCCGTCTTGCGGTTGAAGCCACCTTCACGTGACAAGCGACGAATGGCCTTGAGCAGCACATTGTCTTTGGATGTGATGGCTTCAGGCTTCATGCTTTTGCCTCAAGCGCGCAACAGGCGCAAATGACTGCCTGTGGACGGGTGTTGGCCCCAGCTCTCGCAGGGCCTTGAGGTGCTCAGCGGTGCCGTAACCCTTGTGTTGCGCGAATCCATAGCCTGGATACTGCTGATCAAGCTCGAGCAGCACCTGATCACGAGTTACCTTGGCCAAAATAGAGGCGGCAGAAATCGCCGGAATCTTCGCATCCCCCTTCACGATGGCCTCTGCGTACATCTGTAATTTGGGTAACCGATTGCCGTCGACCAACGCGCAATTGGGTTTGAGCCGCAACCCCTGTACGGCTCGGCTCATGGCCAACATCGTGGCATTCAAAATGTTCATGGAGTCGATCTCTTCAACACTGGCGCTGGCCACGCTGCAGCACAGGGCGCCACCCATGATTTCGTGATACAGGCGCACGCGTTTTTTCTCAGTGAGGACTTTGGAATCTGCTAAGCCATCGATGGGATGGTCTTCATCCAGAATCACTGCCGCCGCGATAACCGGACCGGCCAATGGGCCGCGTCCAGCCTCATCGACGCCTGCCACCAATCCCGGCGTTTGCCAGTCAAATGTGACTTGTTCAGGCATCGAGAACCTCTCTGAGCGCCCGCGCAGACAGGCTGGCAGTATCCGCCATCAAGCTTTGGTGCATGCTCACCAGCTCTTGCTGCAGCGACTCGACCCGGGCACCGTCATCCAACCAAGCCAACACCTCATGGGCCAAGCGTTCAGGCTTGGCATCGCCTTGCAGCAACTCGGGCACTAAAAACTTCTCTGCCAAGATGTTGGGCAGCGCGACCCAAGGCTGTAGGCGCTTGCGTTGATGTATCCACCAACTCAGCGTCGCCATGTGGTAAGCCACAACCATGGGCCGTTTGGCCAGCGCGACCTCAAGCGTTGCAGTGCCGCTGGCAACCAATACAACGTCTGCAGCGGTCATGCACAAGTGGGATTGGCCCGCCACGATTTGCAGGGGCAACCCCTTGCCATGGGACGCAACCAATGCGTCGATTCGTTCTCGCAGCGCAGGTACCGCTGGCAAGATGAACTTGAGTTCAGGGCGTTTCTTCAACATCAATGCTGCAGCGCGTAAAAATCGCGGCAGCAAATGAACGACCTCAGGTTCACGACTGCCTGGCATGATTGCGATGACCCCGTCGCCGGCCTCATTGATATTCAAAGCAGATCGCGCCGCCGCCGCATCGGGTTGAAGGGGCATCACTTGGGCGATCGGATGCCCGACGTAGGTCGCAGCAATCCCGTGGCGTTCTAGCAAATCGACCTCAAACGGAAAGATACACAAGACGTGGTCAACAGCCTCTTTGATCAACTTAACCCGCTCCGCTCGCCAGGCCCAAATCGAAGGGCAGACAAAGTGCATGGTCCTAACACCCTGAACACGCAAGCGCTTGGCTAACTCAAGGTTAAAGTCCGGTGCATCGACCCCAACAAACACATCAGGCCGCTCGGCCAACCAACGGTCACCGAGCTGTCGCCGAAGAGCCACCAAAGACCGGTAGTGTCGCAACACCTCCACGTAGCCTCGAACCGACAGCTTGCTGCTTGGCCAATCGGCACGAAAACCCTGCGCCGCCATGTGTTCTGCGCCAACACCTGAACCCTGCCAATCCACACCCTGCTCTCGCAAGCCCTTGAGCAACAGAGATGCCAGCAAGTCACCCGATGCTTCGCCTGCAACCATGGCAATTTCGATTTGGGGGGGCGACTGAGACACGGGGGCCTGCGTTTCCAAATAGCTAAATCAGCGCACGATGCCCCGTTTAGGGTCAACGTGCTGCAAAAAGTCGACCATGATGCTCGCAACACGCGCCTGATCGTCGCCTTGTTGTGAAATGAGCTCTATGGCCTTGGTTGCCTCGGCCAAGGCTTTGTCCTCACGGTACAAACATTTGTGCATAGACTTGACCGCGCGGATGGCGCCCTCGCTGAAGCCACGCCTGCGCAGACCCTCGAAGTTCATAGAGCGCGCGCCTGCGGGCTGACCTTGGGCCATCACGAACGGCGGCACGTCAGCAAACAACAATGAGCACATCGCGGTCATGGCGTGGGCTCCAACTTTGACGAATTGGTGCACCACAGTGAAGCCACCCAAAATCACCCAATCACCAATGTGTACATGCCCAGCCAGTTGGCTGTTGTTGGCAAATATGGTGTGGTTCCCCACCCGGCAATCATGTGCGATGTGGACATACGCCATGATCCAATTGTCGTCCCCGACTGCGGTCACACCGGCATCGCTGACTGTACCGATATTAAAGGTGCAAAACTCTCGAATGGTGTTGCCATCGCCGATCTGAAGCTCACACGGCTCTCCGGCGAACTTCTTATCCTGAGGCTGGGCTCCCAAAGAGTTGAACTGAAAAATTTGATTGTTGCTGCCAATGGTTGTGTGCCCCTCAATGACACAGTGGGCACCTACCCGAGTGCCCGCGCCAATGCGCACGTGAGGTCCAATGACGGTGTAGGGCCCGATTTCAACGCTGGAATCAAGCTCGGCCGCAGGGTCAACAATGGCTGTTGGGTGAATCAACGACATGGCTTCATTCATGCAATGGTGCGCATGGTGCACATCAACTCGGCTTCAACCGCCAGTTCACCATCCACGCGAGCCACTGCAGCAAACTTAAAAATACCGGCCTTCATCCGCAGCAAGCTGACTTCGAAAACCAACTGATCACCGGGCTCAACTGGGCGCTTGAATCGGGCACCGTCGATACCCGCGAAGTAGTACACCGTGTTCTCATCCGGCACCACGTCCAATGTTTCAAATGCCAACAGCGCTGCGGTTTGTGCCAGTGCTTCAAGCATCAACACACCGGGCATCACTGGGCGATGCGGAAAGTGACCGTTGAAAAATGGCTCATTGATGGTTACATTTTTGATCGCCTTGATGCGCACGCCCTTTTCGACCTCAAGCACCCGGTCGACCAACAAAATCGGGTAGCGGTGAGGCAGCTTTTTTAAGATGTCATGGATGTTCATCATTTGGACTTTCGTAGTTGTTGTATCTGCTCAATTGGCCCTCTAGCGCACGCAGACGTTCTCGAATTTGATGCAGTTGTTTGATGGTTGCGGCATTCTTTTCCCACCGCGCGTTTTCATCAATGGGGAAAAAGCCGCTGTATTGGCCTGGCTGTTTGATCGACCGCGTGACCACACTGGCCGCTGACACATGCACATGGTCCACGACAGAAAGGTGACCCAACACCACGGCGCCACCCCCAACCGTGCAGTGTGCGCCGATCACGGCACTGCCTGCAACGCCTGCGCAACCCGCCAATGCAGAGTGCTCGCCAATTTGTACGTTGTGTCCAACCTGGACCAGGTTGTCCAGCTTGACCCCGCAGGCAAGAACCGTATCGGCGAGCGCACCGCGATCAATGCATGTGTTGGCGCCAATTTCGCAGTCGTCTGCGATGCGCACAGCGCCAAGCTGCTCAATCTTTTCCCATCGGCCTTGGCTCGGCGCAAACCCAAATCCGTCGGCTCCGATCACAGCGCCCGAGTGAACGATACAACGGGCCCCCAATGAGCAACCCCTGTGCACCGTTGCACGTGGGTGCAGAAAACTGTTCACACCAATCACCGCGCCTTGCCCCACAAATGCGTGGGCACCGACCTGCGCACCCGACTGCACCTCAGCCCCTGCCTCTATCACCGCGAATGGACCCACCCAGGCATCCGGGGCAACCCGTGCCTTAGGGTCAACGCAAGCGCTGGGGTGCTGCCCCCTCAGCGGCTCACCACTCAGCTGCTGGCGCCACCATTGACTCAGCTTGGCGTAGTAAAGGTAGGGTTCTGGGGTGACGATGGAAACACCGCGAGCACTGGCGGCGTCGGCCAACTCTGGCGAAACGATCAAACACCCCGCTTGCGTCGAGGACAGCTGAGACTGATACCGCACATGGGAGATAAATGAAATGTCATTGGGTCCAGCGTCTGCCAAAGACTGTATAGACGTGACCTCCTTGGCAGGTTCTCCGCGCAACTCGCCTCCGAGAGACTCAACGATCTGCGCGACTGTGACCTTCAGCATAGACGCAAGATCACTGGGCTTCAGTGTCTAGACCAGAAATGACGGCTGGAGTCATGTCGTGCTTCGGATCAATGTACACAACATCCTGAAAAATCACGTCGTATTTGCCTTGTTTGGCCAGCGTCTTGATCACCACATTGGCGCGCGCCAATACTTTCTGGAGTTCTTCATTTTTACGGGCAGCCAAATCTTCTTGAAAAACCCTTCGCTTGCGCTGAAATTCTTGATCCAATCGGACCAAATTGGTCTGCCGCTTCAAGCGCTCAGACTCAGAAAGGGTGGGCGCATCGCGATCAAAAGCAGCAGATAGCTTCTTAAGTTCTTGAGCAAGCGACGACAGCTCTTTTTCTCGAGGAGAAAACTCTTGCTCAAGTCTTGCTTGGGCTTGCGTCGCTCGAACCGACTCGCGCAACACCCGATCGGTATTGACAAAGCCCACTTTGAAATCTGCGGCTTGTGCACCCAAGCTCACACACACTGTTGTCGCTGCAACAGCCAACCATTTAGACAAATTTGTTCGTTTCATCAAAAGCTCGTACCAATTTGAAATTGAAAGGTCTGCAACAAGTCCTCTGGCTGACTGCTCAGAGGCTTTGTCCATGCAAAGTTCAGTGGGCCAACGGGTGAAATCCAACTGACACCTAAGCCTGTGGATGCTCGGATCGCTGAGGACCCACAATCCACACTCGCGGTTTGCTTGCAATACACCGAACCCATATCTAAGAAACCAAACATGCGCAGGGTCCGGTCATTGCCCGCCCCTGGAAAGGGGGCAGATAGCTCTAAATTGGCAACCGCGACTGCAGTGCCGCCGACGCGCGAATTTTCACTGGTACACGCACCACTTGCGTCTAACACGCACGTGGTTCCACCGAGGGTGCCTTGCTCAAACCCGCGCACGGAGCCCAGCCCGCCACCCTGAAAATACTTGAACACAGGCAAGTCCTGTCCGTCCAAACCATCCCCCACGCCCACAGATGTGTTCAGGCCCAGCGTGTATTTTTTGGTTAGCGGCCAATACTGCTGATACTTGTAGCTGAGGGTCACGTATCTCACGTCACCGGCCAAGCTAAGCACCGAGTTGAAACTCTGCAGCCGCCCCCGACTTGGCGCAAGAAAGCTGTCTCGCGTGTCATTGGCCCAGCCCACCGTCAAAGGCAGACTGGTCGCGGGCGAGCCAAACTGGTCTGTGAACTCTTGGTACGCAGCCGGCAACTGGCTTCCCGTGGTGACTTTGGTGGCTTCTAAGCCGACACCAAAATAGACCACATCGTTGTTAGAAAAAGGCACGCCCAATTTGATTGAGCCCCCAGCCGTGTTGAGCGAGTAGTCGCCTTCTTGGGCGATGTATGGCCTCGTCGTGCGGTAGTAAACATCAAATGTTCGTGAGATACCCGAGTCGGTGAAGTACGGGTCTTTGGAGCTCAAGTAGAGGCCGCGATTGAACTGGCTGGTGTCGATATTGAAGGCCAATGAATTACCTGAGCCCAACACGTTGTCCTCTTTGATGCCTGCAGTCAACGACAATTGCTCGGCCTGAGAGTAACCCGCACCGACCATGATGTTGCCTGTTGGCTTTTCTTCGACCGAAATCACCAAATCGACTTGATCAGGCGAATTGGGGACCTGTCGGTGCTCTAAATCAACTGATTTAAAAAAGCCCAAGCGATCCACCCGGTTGCGCGACTCACGGATCAAATTACCGTCGTACCAAGCAGCTTCCATCTGCCTGAACTCGCGACGGATGACTTCGTCACGGGTGAGCTGATTGCCTGCCACTTCAATGCGGCGAACATAAACCCGCTGCCTGGGATTGGCGATGAAGCGCAGCACCACGGTGCCAGCATCTCGGTCCAACACGGGATCGACGTTGACGTTGGCAAATGCGTAGCCAAAGTCACCGAAGTACTCGCGAAACCGAGCCAGCGTCTCGGTCACTTCGTCCACGTTGTAAACGCTCTGTGGCTCAGTCAACACTTTGGCGGCGAAGGCCTCTTGACGACCGAGGTAATCGCCCTCTAATTCGACACCTGCCACACGATAGCGGCGGCCTTCCGTGACGTTGATCGTGATCGACAAGGCATCTTTGGCCGGTGAGACCGCCACTTGCGTCGAGTCAATCCGAAACTCAAGAAAGCCTTGTGTCAAATAAAACGCACGCAACGCCTCCAAGTCGCCATTCAGCTTGGCTTGTGAGTAGCGGTCGTTCTTGGTGTACCAACTTAACCAAGTCGGCGTGCCCAAAGTCAATTGGTCTTTGAGTGTGCTTTCTTTGAAAGCTTGGGCGCCGACAATGCGGAATTCATCGATTTTGGCAACGTCTCCTTCGATCACTTGCATGTGCAGGTTGACCCTATTCTTGGACATGGGCGTGACTGTGCTCACCACTTGCACCGCATAAAGACTGCGATTGAGGTATTGGCGCTTGATTTCACGCTCGGCCTTTTCGACCAAGGTTTGATCAAACGTGAGGTCTTGGGCCAAGCCAACTGCTTTCAGCAAATCAAGCACCAGGGCTGTGTCGAACTCTTTAAAGCCCTCGAGGGAGATGGTCTGCAAGCGGGGGCGCTCAAGCAACTGAATCACCACGACCCCGCCATCGACAGATACCGACACATCACGAAACAGCTTCAGCGCGTACAAAGCTCGGATCGCAGCCGTTCCTTGGTCGGGTGAGTACTCGTCCCCTGTGCGAAATGGCAACGCTGCAAACACCGAACCTGGATCAACCGTTTGCAAACCTTCCACACGGATATCTTTGATAGGGAAGCGCTCATTCGCCCAGACACTCAGTGTCAGCGCCGCACCGAAAAAAGCCGCCAGAAGCGGCCGCCACAACAAGACCAATTTATCGAATTTCATCCGCTCAACCCTAGCCAATAAGCCGTGTCAAATCATTACTCAATGCGACCACCATCAAAAGACCAATGGCCGCCATTCCAAGCTTTTGTCCATGCGCCACCCATTCGGGCGACGCCGCCCGGCCCGTGACCATCTCCCAGAGATAATACATGACGTGCCCGCCGTCCAACATCGGGATAGGCAGTGCGTTGATCACGGCCAAACTGACACTCAGAAACCCCAAAAACTGTAGGTACTGAATCCAACCAATCGCCGCTGACTGCCCCGCGGCCTTGGCCACGGTCACAGGTCCGCTGAGTTGGGTGACAGAGGCATCCCCCACCAACATCATGAACAGCGTTCGCAGGGATAGCGCCGCCACAGACCAGGTTTTTTCATAGCCCTGGATCAATCCCTCCCACAAGCCGGACTGCACCCATTGGGTTTGGACTTCACCACCCAGATACACACCCACTCGACTCACAACCCCATCGGGAGTCTCTTGCAACTTTGGGGTGACGCTGAGCCGAACCAGGCTTTGCGCACGCCTCACAACCCAAGACTGGGCTTGGGGCTCGCCGTCAATGAGCGCAAACTGGGCGATGGACTGCCTGAGGTGCTGTGCATCTTGGATCGATTGGCCGTTGATGGACTCAACCCAATCCCCTTCCTGGACCCCTGCGAGCGCAGCTGCCCCATTGGGCACAGTGCTCTTCACCACGGGGGGCATCCAAACACCGAGCAAGCCAATGTCTTCTATGGCTTTGCTATCCAAGCCGTTCTGGTCAGCCTGAGAAAAATCAAGCTCAACCGATTGCTCCGCAGCATAGGTATTGCGCTTAACGCCCAACAAAAGGCGCGCCCTTTTTGAATGCGCCTGTGCAACTTCCCACCAAAAGCCTTCCATCGATACCACGTCAACCCATTCCTGAGAGTCTGCTCGGCGCACACGCACCACGTGGTCTCCGCTTTGCAATCCGGCCTGTGCGGCCATGCTTTGGGGAACAGGCGTGGGCAAAATCGGCAAAGGCCGCTCAGACCCCACCCACTGCACGGCTGCATACAGCAGTATCGCCAGCAAAGCGTTGGCTACTGGACCCGCACAAACAATCGCCATACGGCGTGACACGGGCTGGCGATTGAAGGCATAAGGCCGCAACTCATCAGGAACATCGCCATCGGCTTCGTCCACCATGCGCACATAGCCCCCCAAGGGCCATCGAGCAATCACGAATTCAGTCGATTGTGCATCGCGCTGCCAGCGCCACAGTGGAGACCCAAAACCAATCGAGAAACGGCGAACAGCCACACCGCACCATCGCGCCACAGCGTAGTGGCCCCATTCGTGCACAGTGACCAGCAGCAACATGCCCACAATGAATGCAAGAATCGTCAACATCATTCAACGCCTCAACCGCTTCACCACCGCACTGGCGTGAACACGCGTCCATGCGTCCAACTCGAACAAGGCCTCAATAGAGTCTGGCTCGAACGGCGCCTGCGCCGCCAGCACCTCAGCATTCACATGGTGAATCTGGTCAAAGCGAATGTCCCGGGCCAAGAATGCAGACACGGCCACTTCGTTGGCTGCGTTGAGCTTGCCCGATGAACCCAAGGGGCCGCGCAGGGCCTGCCATGCCAAACCCAAACCCGGGAAGCGCTGCTCGTCTGGCGCCTCAAACGTCAAAGTATGAAACTGCGTGAAATCCAAGGCTTGAGCGCCTGAAACAACACGGTCGGGCCAAGACAAGCCATAGGCAATTGGCACGCGCATATCAGGCGTACCCAATTGCGCCACCACGGAAGTGTCGCGGTACTGCACCATCGAGTGAACCACGCTTTGAGGATGGATGACCACCTCGATTTGTTCAGGGGACATGCCAAATAGATGGTGGGCCTCTATCACCTCGAGCGCCTTGTTCATCATCGTGGCCGAGTCCACAGAAATTTTTTGCCCCATGCTCCAATTCGGGTGCGCCACAGCCTCTTCCGGGGTCACCCGTGACAGGGACGCTGGATCACGCTCTCGAAAAGGTCCACCCGAGGCGGTCAAAATGATTTTCTCAACGCGCTGTCCCCATGTCGCAGGGTCTTCGGGCAATGATTGAAAGATCGCTGAGTGCTCGCTGTCAATGGGCAGCAGCGTTGCACCGCCCTCACGCACAGCATCCATGAACCAACGTTCGCCCAACACAATCGACTCTTTATTGGCCAACATCAGGCGTTTGCCATGGCGCGCAGCTGCCAAACTCGGTGGCAGGCCAGCGGCCCCGACAATGGCGGCCATCACAGCATCTACCTCGGCGTGTGACACCAAATCAACCAAAGCTTGGGCACCCGCTCGTACCCGGGTGGGCAAGCCCTCAGCGCGCAACTTCTGCTCAAGTCGACTCGCGGCCTCGGCATCAGTCATCACGGCCCAGCGTGGCTTGAACTGAGCGCATTGCTTGAGCATCAAATCGACTTGGCGGTTCGCGGCCAACCCGAACACCTGGTAGGTGTTTGGCAACCTCGCAACCACGTCTAAGGTGTTGACACCAATGGAGCCGGTAGAGCCCAACACCACGAGTTGCCGGTAGGCAGGGTTTGCTTCTGTCACTTGATCGTCCTTGCGTGCATCGTCATGAGACCAACACGACGGCCATTGGCAAAACGGGCAACAGCGCGTCGACCCGGTCAAGTACGCCACCATGTCCGGGCAGCAAGCCACTCGAATCTTTGACACCGGCCACCCGCTTGACCAATGACTCGACCAAGTCGCCCGTGATCGACAAAGCCACCAAAAGTGCCAAGCAGGCAGCGGCGCCCCAGCCCCAGCGTTGCCAAAGCAAAGAGTAGACGCTCAGACCATCCCATGACAAACGCGTATCGGCCCAGCCCCATGCCAAAGCAATGAGCAAAACGGCAACGGCGCCACTGATCGCCCCAGCCCAGGTCTTGCCCGGACTGATCTGTGGCGCCAACTTGCGCACACCCCAAGCTCGCCCACCAAAATAAGCGGCTATATCTGCGGCCCACACAAGCACAAGCACCGAAAGTAAAAAATTTAGGCTGACAGCACGGGCATGCACCAATGCGAGCCAAGCCAACGCGATCACCGCCCAGCCTAGGGCGAGGCGCAATGGCCTTGGGACTGACGACCAGCGGCCCATGCCACGCCAAAGCATCCAAGCGATGCCTGGGCCGCACAAAGCCAAGACAATGACCAAATAAGCCATGGACTGAGGCGCGAAAAAGCCCGCCGCATAACTCAACCACAACGCCGCGGTCACTGCGATACCCGCCAAAACGCTCCAGCGTTGCCCGATGCCCTGCATACGCGCCCATTCCCAAGCCGCCGCCCCCATCAGCACCAGCGTCAGCCCATTGAAAAAATAGGGAGCATCCGCGAACAGCGCTGGCAATAGCAGGGCCAATAAGATCACAGCCGTGATGACGCGTTGTTTGAGCATCCTGTCGTTTGGCCCTCTGGGTGAATGGTCGCTCTATGAACAACAAAGGCGCCGAAAGCGCCTCTGATGCAAAGAAACTCAGACTTCCATGATCTCCGCTTCTTTGCGGGTGACCAACTTATCGATTTCAGCCACAAATTTATCCGTCAACTTTTGAATGTCTTCTTGGCTGCGGCGCTCATCGTCTTCGGAAATCTCTTTGTCCTTGAGCAACTTTTTCAATGACTCATTGGCGTCCCGCCTGAGGTTGCGCACTGCAACTTTAGAGTGTTCAGCTTCTGCGCGAACCACTTTGGTCAGCTCTTTGCGACGCTCTTCTGTCATGGCCGGCATGGGCACACGCAGCAAGTCACCTTGTGACGCAGGGTTCAGGCCTAAGTCAGACTCTCGAATGGCTTTCTCAATCACCGGACCCATGGCTTTTTCCCATGGTGCCACACCAATGGTGCGCGCATCGAGCAGCGACAGGTTGGCGACCTGAGAAATCGGCAGGCTGCTTCCATAGTAATCAACGTGCACCGTATCCAATAGCGCGGGGTTGGCGCGGCCCGTGCGCACCCGAGACAGCGCGCCCTTGAGCGCCTCAATCGAGCTGTTCATTTTTTGCTCTGCGTGGGACTTTATTTCTGCAACAGTCATCTTGAATTACCTCTTACTCAATCAGGCACGCACCAACGTGCCTTCAGACTCACCCATCACCACTCGTTTGAGTGCACCTTCTTTGACGATTGAGAAAACGCGAATGGGCAGATGGCGGTCACGGCACAAAGCAAACGCCGTAGCGTCCATGACCTGCAAATTGCGACTCATGGCCTCATCAAAAGAGATCTCATCGTAGCGCGTTGCGCTGGGATCCTTGTTGGGGTCAGCGGAATAAACACCATCGACCTTGGTGGCCTTGAGCACGACTTCAGCCCCGATTTCAGCACCACGCAATGCCGCGGCTGTATCGGTGGTGAAAAATGGGTTGCCAGTGCCTGCCGCAAAAATGACGACTTTGCCCTCTTCAAGGTACTGCAAAGCCTTGGGACGCACATAAGGCTCAACCACTTGCTCAATGTTGATCGCCGACATCACCCGTGCTGTTACGCCGCTTTTCTCAAAGGCATCCGACAGCGCCAATGAGTTCATGACGGTAGCGAGCATACCCATGTAATCGGCCGTGGCCCGATCCATGCCAACAGCACCTCCGGCCATACCTCGAAAGATATTGCCGCCACCAATAACGACCGCGACCTGCACGCCCAGGCGAGTGATCTCAGCCACCTCATCGACCATGCGCTTGATGGTATCTGGGTTGATCCCAAAATCATCATCCCCCATGAGCGCCTCGCCAGATAATTTCAACAAAATACGCTGGTAGGCTGCCATGAGGGACTCTCCTATTGATCGAAAATTGCGCTGGTCCTAAGTATCGCTGAATCAGCCTTTTGAAGCAGCAACCTGCGCAGCCACCTCGGCAGCAAAGTCATCGACTTTCTTCTCGATGCCCTCACCCACGATATACATCGTGAAAGCAGACACTTGGGTATTTGCAGCCTTGAGCATTTGCTCAACAGACTGCTTGTCGTTCTTCACAAAGGCTTGGTTGAACAAGCTCACTTCTTTAAGGTATTTCTGAATCGAGCCTTCGATCATTTTGGCTGCGATGTCAGCTGGCTTACCCGATTCAGCCGCCTTGGCCTCGGCAACACTGCGCTCTTTGGCAACCAGCTCTGCAGGCACATCTGCCGAGGAAAGTGCCACTGGCTTCATCGCGGCAATGTGCATCGCCACATCTCTGGCGGCAACTTCGTCACCATCGAACTCAACCAACACGCCAATGCGCGTTCCGTGCAGATAGCTGGTAACGGCCGAGCCTGAGACGCGCTTGAAGCGGCGGATCGTCATGTTTTCGCCGATCTTGCCAACCAAGCCCTTGCGCACATCTTCAACGGTGGGACCAAAGCCTTCCATAGACATCGGCAGAGCGCTCAAAGCGTCCACGTCAGCTGGGTTGGACTGCGCCACGGCTTGTGCCAGCGCGTTACAAAAACCCAAGAAAATGTCGTTCTTAGAGACGAAATCAGTCTCACAGTTGACTTCGACCAATGCGCCCAGTGGGCCATCGATAAATGCAGACACCACACCTTCAGCCGTGATGCGAGCGGCCGCTTTGCCAGCTTTGTTGCCCAGCTTGACGCGCAAAATTTCTTCCGCTTTGTCCATATCGCCAGCGGCTTCGGTCAAGGCCTTTTTGCACTCCATCATCGGTGCGTCAGTTTTGGCACGAAGGGCGCCAACCATGCTTGCAGTAATCGCAGTCATATTTTTCTCCATCTCAGTCGCAGCCAACCTGAGCCAGCCACTTCAGTCAGTTACAAAAAAGGGGCCTGAAAGCCCCTGGAGTCGGATCACCAGGCCATCAAGCCTCGCCGTCCACCTCGACAAATTCGTCCGCGCCATCGGCGCTAACAGCTTGCGCCAGATCTTTGGTCGCATTGTTGCGACCGTCAATCACTGCGTCAGCGATTGCGCGGGCGTACAGAGCAACGGCCTTTGAAGAGTCGTCGTTACCTGGGATCACATAATCGATCTGCTCTGGCGAGTGGTTGGTATCGACCACGCCAACCAATGGGATACCCAATTTGCGTGCTTCAGCAACTGCAATTTTGTGATAGCCGACGTCGACGACAAAAATCGCATCAGGCAAGGCAGCCATATCTTGGATGCCGCCGATGTCGCGCTCGAGCTTTTCAATCTCGCGATCGATCTCGAGCTGCTCTTTTTTACTCAGATGATCCAAGCCCGCCTCGACCTGAGCCTTCATGTCTTTCAACCGCTTGATGGAGGTCTTGACGGTCTTGAAGTTCGTCAACATGCCACCCAGCCAGCGCTGAGTCACGAAAGGCACGCCAGCGCGCTGCGCTTCTTGAGCCAAAATGTCGCGTGACTGGCGCTTGGTACCGACCATCAACACATTCCCGCCGTTGG
>CBFIFT010000025.1:0-18054 GCA_965661935.1 Burkholderiaceae bacterium
AGCCGCGGTGATTGGCTTGACGGGGCTGACGTGGGGCGCACTGGTGATGCTAGAGCTGAATGGCCAGTTGCCTTCACCCATCCACCTTCTCTCGGACACTTACTGGCCCTTGCTCTTGTTCGTTGGCCTCACGGCGTCATTGTTGATCATGCCATTAACGGCGTATTTCATTAAGAGAAAGCTGTTGGAACAACTCGAAGAGCGCAACGCGAGACTGGTTGCAGCCCAAGCGAATTTGCGCGAACAGCGCATCCAGCAGCAGCAATTCGTGGCTTCAGTGAGCCATGAATTGCGCACCCCAATGAACGCCATATTGGGTTTTCTGCAGGCTGTGCACCCCCAATCGAGCGAACAATCTGGTGACCGTGACATGCTCAATCACATGTCAGACTCCGCCAAGCAATTGCTACACATCATCAACGACCTATTGGACTTTTCTCAACTCAATGCGGGGCGCTTGCGGCTGCATCCGCGCGAATTTGATCTGCAGGCCTTGGTCTTGCACGTTGTCGGCCACTATCGAACGCAAGTCCGAGACAAAGGCGTTTCAATGACTGTGAACATTGACGACATGCACAAATGGTACTGGGGCGACCCAGACCGCCTGAGCCAAATCCTCCACAAATTGATGCAAAACGCCGCGAAGTTCACCGACACAGGTGAGATTCATGTTCAACTGCGTCTGTTGGTGAAAAGCGAAGTCTGTCTTTCGGTGCGAGACACTGGCCGCGGGATTGACCCCTTAGAGCAGCCTCGCGTGTTTCATCGCCTATCAAGGGTGACCAGCCGAACCCGACGCGACATGGGTGGCACAGGCCTTGGACTGCCCATCGCCCAGGCACTTGCCAACCTGATGGGCGGCAACATCAGCCTCAAAAGTGAAGTCGGCAAAGGCAGCACCTTCGCTGTGCGGCTGCCATTGCCACCGGCCAAACCACCGGCTGCCAGTGCACTGGCAGCCAATGACGAAAGGCAGCAACCGCTGCGCAAGGACACCCTAGAAGGCACCATCATCATCGTCGATGACAATTCGGTGAACCGATTGGTCGCCAGACATCTGCTGCACTCAGACATGCCCAAGCTTGAAATCTTGGAGGCTGACGGCGCGCAGGCCGCCTTCACCCTTCTCGAGCAACACGCGGCGGACTTGATCCTCATGGATGTGATCATGCCCGACATCGACGGGTTAGAAGCGACACAAATAGTCTTGCGCCAGGCGACCACGCAAACGCCGTGGGTCATTGGGATGTCTGCTGACAACAGCGATGACGCGGTCGAGCGATGCATCAACGTGGGTATGCGCTCCGTGCTTGGCAAGCCATTTGACCGCCAGCAACTGGCACTCACGGTGGCACAAGCACTACGGCAAAAACAGGGCCTGTAGATCGGACAAAAAATCCACCCCTTTGGCTGTGGGTACGACCTTTTGTCCGCTTCTTTCTATGAACCCCTCAAGCTCAGCCTGACCGAGGCCACGCTCAATCGCACTCAACGGCAATCCAGTTCGCTCGCCAAAGTCGAGCAAATCAAACCCATCCAAAAGCCGCGTGGCATTGAGCATGTACTCAAACGCCAGAGACTGACGCGAGACCTCCTCAACGCTAGACAGCGCCAACCCTTTGGTCGCTTGCTGCAGGTAGGTCTGCGGGTCCCGCAACCTCACCTGACGCACCACCCGGTGTGCAAAGCTCAACTTGCTGTGAGCGCCTGCACCAATGCCCACATAGTCGCCAAATTGCCAGTAGTTTAGGTTGTGTTGGCACGCATGACCTGGTTGTGCAAAGGCCGACGTCTCGTAGCGCCGCAGACCATGCTGGCCTGCAGCCTCCACGATCATGTCAAGCATGTCATACGCCGTGTCATCGTCTGGCAACCGTGGTGGGTACTTGGCGAAATAAGTGTTGGGCTCAACAGTGAGGTGATAAATCGACAAGTGCGGCGGGCGCAAGGCATGGGCGTGCTCGAGTTCGCTGGCAAATGCCTCGAGGTCTTGGCCAGGCAAGGCATACATCAGATCTAGGTTGAAAGTGTCAAACGAACCCGCCGCCTCGACCACCGCGTCGTGGGCTTGCTCTGCCGTGTGGACCCGCCCCAATTGGTGCAGAGCCGCGTCGTTGAAGGATTGCACGCCAACAGAGAGGCGTGTGACGCCAGCGGCCGCAAAGGCTTTGAAGCGGTCTTTCTCAAACGTCCCAGGGTTGGCCTCTAGCGTGATCTCAGCCCCAGGTACCAAGTCGACCCGGGCCCGAATCGCGCTGATCAAATACTCAATCACCTGGGGCTCGAACAAACTGGGGGTGCCTCCACCGATGAAAAGCGTTTGAACTTGACGCCCCCAAACCAATGGCAACGTGGACTCTAAATCAGCCAACAGCGCAGCCACATAGGCTCGTTGGGCATCCTCGCCCAGGCCATCTGGTGCGGCATGAGAGTTGAAGTCGCAGTAAGGGCATTTGCGCAAACACCAAGGCAAATGCACGTACAAGCTCAACGGTGGCAATGCCTTGAGCATCAATGAACCCGGCCGCATCAGTGCCTGAATATCGGGTTGCTCCAGCCCACCCAGTGGCACTGCTCGCACAGCCCGGGTCAGCTCAAACTCAGCCATTGCGCTCGCATCAATTCCACCATTTGTCGACTCGCTTGCCCGCGGTGGCTGACTTCGTTCTTATCGGCCGCACTCAGCTCTGCCAAGGTCAAACCGCGCTCAGGGAGATACATCACAGGGTCGAATCCAAAGCCACCGGATCCTTTGGGCTCAAGCGGAATCAAGCCCGAAAGTCGGCCTGTAGCCACCAGCGGCTGGGGATCAGTTGGTGAGCGCAAAGCCACCAGTGTGCTCACCAAAGCCGCGCGCCTGTCGGCCACACCGTCCAGCTGCTCAAGCAGGGCCCGCACGTTGCCAGCGTCACCCTTGGGATACCCGAACTGGGTGGCGTAATGTGCTGTGTCCACCCCCGGCAGGCCGCCAAAGGCCTCCACACACAGGCCAGCATCGTCAGCGATCGCCGGCAACCCCGTGTGCTGCGCGGCATGGCGTGCTTTGGCCAAAGCGTTCTCTAAGAACGTGCAGTGTGGCTCAGGCGCCTCGGGGACGCCCAAATCCGACTGCGGAATCAACACCACACCCAGCGGCGCCAGTGTCGCTTGCAACTCAGCCAACTTGCCTGGGTTACCTGAGGCCAAAACCAGCTTCATGCGAGCGCGACCTTTTGAGCCTGCACCAACTCAGAGATGCCCTTCTCTGCGAGATCGAGCAGGGTAGCCATCTCGGCACGCGAAAATGCCGCACCCTCGGCTGTGCCCTGCACTTCAATGAAGTGGCCAGATCCCGTCATCACAACGTTCATATCTGTGTCGCAGGCCGAGTCCTCGGTGTACTCAAGGTCAAGCAAAGGCGTGCCCTCAACAATGCCCACCGAGACGGCGGCCACGTGGTCCTTGATGGGGTCTTGCTTGATCGCACCCGAATTGAGCAGCGCATTCACTGCATCGCGCGCTGCCACAAAAGCGCCCGTGATGGCGGCCGTGCGCGTGCCACCGTCTGCTTGAATCACATCGCAATCAAGGGTGATCGTGCGCTCGCCCAAAGCCTTGAGGTCAAAAACCGCCCGCAAGCTGCGTCCAATCAAGCGCTGAATTTCTTGGGTTCTGCCGCTTTGCTTGCCCTTGGCAGCCTCGCGCGAGCTTCGGGTGTGCGTGGCGCGAGGCAGCATACCGTACTCAGCTGTCACCCAACCCTCGCCAGAGCCCTTTTTATGGGGAGGCACGCGGTCTTCGACCGATGCAGTGCACAACACCTGTGTGCGCCCAAAACTGATCAACACTGAGCCCTCAGCGTGGATGGTGTAGTGGCGCTGGATGGAAACGGGGCGACTGGCATTGGGCGCGCGGCCCTCGGAACGTGGGTACATCATGGCTTTCGTTGCAAAGGATCAAATTTGGGTTTGCGATAATAGGGCGCGGGTTGAATCAATGCGTGACGAAAGTCTATGGCATAGCCCAATCGCCGCGGGTCCATTTGCACCCCCGCATCCGGCGCGAGAGACAAGCCGCAACCGACCTCAACCGAACCAAAATCGCCATGGCAGTTTACAGTATGACAGGCTACGCCAGCGCCCAATCGGCGCTGCGAAATGCCGAATCGGATGCCTCTAATATGCCCCAGCTAAGGGTAGAGCTGCGCTCGGTCAACAATCGGTTTTTGGACCTTCATATCAAGCTGCCCGATACCCTGAATGCGGCCGAGCCTCAGCTGCGTGAGCGCTTGAGCCAACAACTGAGGCGCGGCAAGATTGACGTCCGCGTACACATCGAGCGCCGCCAAGAAAGCGCAGTGGCAGAGCCGAGTGCGGCCTTACTGCGAGACTTGGCGGATGCACAGTCGAAGGTTCACGCGGTCCTGCCAGCCGCCGCTGGGCTCAGCGTTGCACAAATCTTGCAATGGGCGCAGCAGGCTCAGCCTACCGGTCACGACTTGGGGCCCGTGCTGCTAGAGGTCTTGAGCGACGCCATCGCCAGCCTCAAAGAGGCGCGCCAGCGCGAGGGCGCTCGGTTGGCTGCCATGCTCCAAGACCGTGTGGCAGCGCTGCGCGAATTGACCCAGCAAGCCGTGCCACTCATCCCCGAGCTCATTGAAGAGCAGCGCGTGCGCTTCCTCTCCAAGTTCACCGCTGCGCTGGGTGATGGCGCCATCGAGGCTTCGACAGCGCAGGACCGCGCGCTGAGCGAGGCCGCGGCATTCGCCATTCGCATCGATGTGGCAGAAGAGTTGACCCGACTGGACTCGCACCTGTCTGAAATCGAGAGCCTGCTTTCCAAGGGCGGAGAGCTGGGCAAGCGGCTGGACTTTTTGATCCAAGAGCTCCACCGAGAAGCCAATACACTGGGCTCCAAGTCTTCGACATTGGCGCTCAGCCGCATCAGCGTCGACATGAAGGTGCTGATAGAACAAATGCGCGAGCAAGTGCAAAACATTGAATGACAATGTCGCCTATGAAATCCCACACTGGAAACCTCTTTGTCGTTGCAGCCCCCAGCGGGACTGGCAAGTCGAGCTTGGTCAAGGCACTGATGGAGGTCGATGCCCGGGTGATGCCCTCGGTGTCGCACACCACCAGAGATCCGCGCGGCCAAGAAAAGGACGGGCGCGAGTACCATTTTGTCAATGAGTCGACGTTTGACGACATGCTCGCCGCCAACGCCTTCATCGAATGGGCTCATGTTCACGGCAAACGCTATGGCACGTCCAAACAGGCCATTGAGGCAACCATGGCCAGCGGCAACGATGTCGTCCTAGAGATTGACTACCAGGGCGCTCTGCAAATTAAAGAGCAGTTTCCTGCGGCGATATTGGTCTTCATTTTGCCCCCCAGCTGGGAAGAGTTGGCAGCCAGGCTGCGCCGACGCGGTGAGGACGATCCGGCGACCATCGAACTGCGCTTGCGCAACGCCAGAGACGAAATCGCTCAGGCACAGTACTTCCAATTCGTTATAATCAATGAGTTGTTTGACCGAGCTTTGTTCGATCTCAAGAGCATCGTTCAGTCTCAGCGGTTGACCTTTGAGTCACAGCGCCGACTGCGCTTAGAGACTTTTCAATCGCTGGGTTTATCGCAATGAATGCACACATCACCCGTTACTGAAAGCAAACCATGGCCCGCATCACTGTCGAAGATTGTCTGGAAAAGATCCCCAACCGCTTTCAATTGGTTTTGGCTGCCACTTACCGCGCACGCATGCTCAGCCAAGGCCATGCCCCCAAACTAGAGACCAAGAACAAGCCTGCCGTCACCGCTTTGCGCGAGATCGCGGCAGGCGAAATCGGCTTGGAAATGCTGCGCAAAGTTCCAATCTAAGCCAGCTTCCACTACTGAAAAAAAGCACCCGCTGGGTGCTTTTTTTGTGGGTCTTTTTTGACGCATAGCTTCGCACTTCTAGCGAACGCGCTAAAGTAAGCGCATGAACAAATTGGTCCAGCCTACCACCGCCGACGCGAACGAACGCGCGGCGCACAGTGCTGCGGCCGCCAGTTTCGCAGGTCTGGTCGAGAAAATCAGCTATCTGTCCGAAAGCGAGATTGAGGATGTGCGCCGCGCCTATCGCTTCGCCGACGAGGCCCATTTGGGTCAAAAGCGCAAAAGTGGCGACCCCTACATCACCCACCCCATCGCTGTTGCCGGCTTGTGCGCCGATTGGAAGCTAGACGCCCAAGCCCTCATGGCCGCACTGATGCATGATGTGCTCGAGGACTGCGGCGTCACCAAGCTCGAAATGGCCGAGCGATTTGGTCCCACGGTGGCCGACTTGGTAGACGGCTTGACCAAGTTGGAGAAGCTCGAATTCACCCCCCAAGAGCACACACAAGCTGAATCGTTCCGAAAAATGCTTTTGGCAATGGCCAAAGATGTGCGGGTGATCCTGATTAAACTGGCCGATCGCAGCCACAACATGCGAACCATGGGCGATATGCCCCGTGCCAAGTGGGGTCGTATATCTCGAGAGACCCTTGAAATTTACGCCCCCATCGCCTACCGCTTGGGCTTGAATCAGACCTACCGAGAGCTGCAAGATTTGGCGTTTAAGTATGCCAACCCCTGGCGCTACCAAACTCTCGAAAAGGCCATCAACAAAGCGCGCCGTCGGCGGATCGACTTGGTCGACAAAGTCAAGGCAGAGATCACTCAAGCGCTAGAGGCGCAGGGCCTGAAGGCCAGGATCGAGGGACGCGAAAAACCGCTTTACTCGGTTTACCGCAAGATGGTAGACAAACACCTGACCTTCTCGCATGTCAATGACTTGTATGGCTTCAGAGTGATCTTACCCAAGCTCATGGACTGCTATACCGCGCTGGGTGTGATGCACCACTTGTACAAGCCTGTTCCGGGCCGCTGCAAAGACTACATCGCCATTCCGAAGGCCAACGGGTACCAGTCGCTGCACACCACACTGGTTGGTCCCGTGAGCATCAACATTGAGGTTCAGATGCGCACCGAAGCCATGGACCTGGTGGCCGAGTCTGGGGTGGCCGCACACTGGCTTTATAAGTCGCACGAGGACAGTGACAGTGCGCGCGATCACCTGAGTGCGAAGTGGTTACAGTCCCTTTTGGATATCCAAGATGAGACACATGACGCTGGCGAATTTTGGGACAACATCCGCGTCGACCTGTTTCCAGATGCTGTCTACGTGTTCACGCCTCAAGGCAAGATTTTGTCCTTACCCAAAGGCGCCACACTGGTCGACTTTGCCTATGCTATTCACAGCGACATTGGTGATCGCGCCATTGCCGCTACGATCAACGGCGAGGCGGCGGCCATGCGCAGTGAAGTCAAAAACGGTGATGTCGTACAAATCATCACCTCTGACGCGTCGACGCCCAACCCCGCTTGGCTCAACTTTGTGCGCACCGGCAGAGCGCGCTCAGCCATTCGCAATCACCTCAAGCAGATGGCCCAAGACGACACCCGAACGCTGGGTGAAAAAATGCTGCGCCAAGCTCTGCGCGCTGAAGGCTACCCTCACCTGCCTCCCGCGGACGACGGATACAGCGAATTTTGGGAGCGGTTGCTGCGCTTTACCGGTAACAAGACCATTGATGAGCTGATGATTGATATTGGTCTTGGGCGGCGATTTGCTGGAATGGTTGCTAAAAAAATGGGCGGTATGCTGGGTGAAGAGATGGGGCACCAACCCGATATGCTGCTGATATCAACCGAGCGTTTTGTGGGAAGCGATGACACCCTGCCCGCTCAAGGCGTTTTGGCACTTGATGGCTCTGAGGGCAGCTCGGTCCAGTACAGCTTGTGTTGTTCGCCTATACCCGGTGACAACATTGTTGGCTACTTGGGACGTGGCGAGCACTTGGTGGTGCACACCCAAGATTGTCCCTCGGTCAAAAAACTCATAGAGCGCGACCACGAGCGCTTTTTAGATGTTGGCTGGGCCGAGGAGCACGAGCGCCTCTTTGAAGCCCGCATCGTCATCGTCGCCGAGAACGTCAAAGGAACGCTCGCGCGCATTTCAGCCACGATTGGCAACACCGAGTCAGACATCGTCCACATTGATATGGGCAACGACCGAGAGCACGTCACCTTGCGCTTGACCGTTGGCGTCAGAGACCGCGTGCACCTGGCTCAGTTGTTGCGGGCCCTCAGGCGCACGCCCAGGGTTCTCAAAAGCCAGCGCATCAAGCCCAAGTCTTGACCGCCGTTGCACTGATTTGGCTTCAAGCGTCTGGCGCCGGGTACTGCACAGCCAAAATCTCGACCCACTGAACACCACCTGGCACTTGGATTTGCACCTCGTCGCCAACGCTTGCGCCCAACATGGCGCGAGCGATCGGTGCGACCCATGACACCTGGTTCAGCAACGGATCAACCTCATCTACGCCCAAAATGGTGATCGTAGACGCTTCGCCGTCTGCTTTGGCGAAGGTCACGGTTGCCCCAAAATAAATACGCTCTTGGCCAACATGAACGCTGGCGTCGACCACTTCGGCGATCTCAAGGCGTTTGGTTAAAAACCGAATGCGCCGGTCAATCTCTCGCAGGCGTTTTTTTCCATACAGGTAGTCGCCATTCTCTGATCGGTCGCCATTTTTGGCGGCCCACGACACAGCCTCAACCACTTTGGGTCTATCCTCATCGATCAGCCAGAGTAGCTCGTTGCGCAGGCGTTCGTAGCCATGGGGTGACAGGTAGTTTTTCCCAGACCCAAAGGCACCCGACTGGCTCACCTCAGCGTCATCATCTGGTTCATCTTGTCTCGTTTGATCGGCAGCATTCATGGTGCTCCAAGCTTACCTCAGCCCAAGGGTCGTCATGCCCGAGACAGCCGACATGGCCTGCACATGCAAGCATCTAAGCCACTCGATCTTTGTTCCTAAATACACCGATGTCAGCACTGCCTTCACCGATTCTTTTTGAAACACCGTTCACCGAAATTGCGCAGCGCATTCGCGGCTTCGCCGAGGCCCAGCCAACGCGCATTGCGCTCGATGATGGCGAGTCCCAATTGACGTACGAACAGCTTGACCGGTGGATGGATCAAACCGCCTGTGCACTGCAAAGAGAGGGCGTGCAGCCTGGCCAGGCCATTGCCATTTGCGCTGAGACCTCCGTGCGCTACGCCGCTACTTTTTTGGGGGCCTTGCGAGCAGGGGTCGTGGTCGCGCCCTTGGCGCCATCAGCCAACGCCGAAACCCTGGCAGCCATGCTGTCAGACGCTGAAGCAAAGGTGCTCTTCATTGACCCCAGCACGGCACCCCGCTTCGCTGAGTCCGCCGACCGCGGGCACAAGGTGAACCTGTCTGATGAACCCTTGAGCGACACCACCCGGATCCGAGACTGGCTAGCCTCCGATGGGGGCAAACCTCAGGTGGCAGAGGTCGGGCCTGACTCTCCCTTCAATATCATCTATTCTTCGGGCACCACCGGCACACCCAAAGGGATCGTGCAATCACACGGCATGAGGTGGGCCCATGTGCGGAGAGGTTCGCGCTACGGGTACGGGCCGCAAACTGTGACACTCCTGGCAACGCCCCTCTACTCCAACACCACCTTGGTGGTGTTTTTCCCGACCATCGCTTCAGGTGGCACCCTGCTGTTGATGCGCAAGTTCGACACCATTAAGTACCTTGAGTGGGCTCAAACACGCCGCGTCACGCACACCATGCTGGTCCCCGTGCAGGTTCAGCGCTTGCTCGCAGAGCCGCATTTTGATGAGTTTGATCTCAGCCACTTTGAAGCCAAGTTTTGCACCAGCGCGCCATTTCACGCCGACCTGAAAAAGGCCACGCTTGAGCGCTGGCCTGGCGGTTTGATCGAGTTCTACGGTATGACCGAGGGCGGAGCCTCATTCATCTTGAATGCGCACGAGCGACCCGACAAGCTACATACCGTGGGTCAAGTTGCCCCTGGTTGCGAAGTGCGGTTGATCGACGAAGACGGCAAGGCGCTGCCGATGGATGCGCTGGGTGAGGTGGTCGGGCGATCCGCGGGCATGATGCTGGGCTATCACCGACAACCCGAGAAAACGCGCGAAGCCGAGTGGTTTGACGAGACTGGGCAGCGTTTCATTCGCACGGGTGACATCGGTCAACTCGACGCCGAAGGCTTTCTCACCCTCATGGATCGCCGCAAAGACATGATCATCAGCGGCGGCTTCAACATTTATCCCAGCGATATCGAAGCTCAAATGCGATTGCACCCGAGTGTTTCAGACGTTGCCGTTGTGGGCGCTGCCTCAAGCCAGTGGGGTGAAACGCCTGTCGCGTTTGTGGTTCTCAATGACCATGGGCCAGACCCCGAGGCCGTGCGCCTTTGGTACAACGAGAAGGCTGGTAAAACCCAGCGCCTATCGGCAATCGTGCGCTTGGACGAACTACCCCGCAGCGCCATTGGCAAGGTACTGAAGCGAGAACTGCGCGATTGGTATGCGCAGCACGGACCACCGCTGTGAAACCCTGGGGTTCGCACCTCAGGTCAGTCTTCGAAGCACAGCAGCAGTTTGAAGTTCGTTAGCCGCCCAGCTCAAGCCGTCCAACGCCGTCGGCTTGCAGGCAAACCTGCACCCAAGCCGTGTCGCGAATTCACAAAAAGGAAACGGGTTAGCTTCAAAAGAAACTAACCCGTTGTTTTTGGTGCGGCTGGCAGGATTCGAACCCACGACCCCTTGGTTCGTAGCCAAGTACTCTATCCAACTGAGCTACAGCCGCGAAGCCTCAGATTATAGGCAGAAAATATCGTCCGCGACAGCCAAGTCAAAAAATATATTTATGATGGGCCCAATCGCCTGGTGTACAAACACACCTCCCCGCCTCAATTGAAAGCATCCATGACAGCATCGCCACATCGTCCTTGGGTAGGCATCACCGCGGCTTTGATCACCATCACGATTTGGACGTCATTCATCGTTGTGGCCAGGGCATCTGCCTCTCACACCCTGCTGCCGCTGGACATTCTGGCCCTGCGTGTGGTGGGCGCTGCGTCTATTCTCGCCCCCTACATTTTGTGGCAGCGCCAAAAGGCGCGGCACGCACCAGAACATGGGTCGCAGACATCCGTTTGGGGCTGGTCACCGTTGCCGCTTAAAGAGACCGCAGTGGTCGGACTACTGGCTGGATTTCTCTACAGCGGCTTGGCTTACACCGGCTTCTTCTATGCGCCCGCCACCCATGCCTCGGTGTTGCTGCCTGGCACCTTGCCCCTCTGGACGGGGCTGCTGTCGATCATTTGGCTGCATGAGAGGCTGTCGCGCCAGCGCGTCATTGGTTTGCTTTTCATCCTGTGCGCAGGGATTTTGGTCGGCTCGCGCAACTTGGTGCCTTCGGGAGAGGACTCGAGCGCATGGATTGGTGACTTGTTGTTTTTGGCGGCTTCCGCGACTTGGGCTACCTATGGCACCGCCGTTCGCAAGTACAACCTCGACGCCATCAAAGCGACGACGGCATTGGTGGTCGCCGCTACCGTGGCCTTTTTGCCTATGTACGGATTGGGCTTGATCTTGGGTATGCCATCGAACGTTGACATCGCACCTTGGGAAGAAATTATCTTTCAAGCGGTCTACCAAGGCGGCGGCACCTTGGTGATCGCGGGCATCACTTTCAACACCATGATCAAGCACTTTGGCCCCGTGCGCACCACCATGATGACCGCGGTGGTGCCCTCGCTATCGGCGCTGGGGGCCGTTGTGTTTCTGGGTGAGGCCTTCACTTGGCCTTTGGCGGCCGGGCTCGCCTTGGTCACCATTGGCATTTTGTGGGGCGCCTTCCAGCGGTGAAGCGCCGCCCCACGTTCAACGCCCCCTCAAACAGCCAACAAAGCCTTCAAGCGTTGAATGGCCTCTTGTAAGTCGGCCATCGAGCTGGCTGTCGAAAACCGCACGTGGGTGCCGAGGTCGCGGTCAGAAAAATCGCGACTCGGCGTGAGCACGACATGTGCGCGCTCCATGACAGCGTCCACAAACCCTGCGCTGTCTTTCACACCCAAGCGCTCAAAAAACATCGAAGCGTCGGCCCACGCGTAAAACGCGCCATCGGGCATCACCGGCACATCAAAGCCAAGCTCTCGCAACGCAGGGATGAAGTAATCGCGGCGGGCCTTGAAAGACTCACGGCGCGACTCATAGGTGGCAAGTGTTTCGGCGTCAAAGCAAGCCAACGCAGCGTGTTGAGCGACCGAGGAAGCGCAGATATAAAGGTTTTGTGCCAGGCTCTCGACCGCCTGCACGCAGTCCTCAGGGACCACCAGCCAACCCAACCTCCAACCCGTCATGTTGAAGTACTTCGAAAAACTGTTGATCGAAACGACCTGGTCGCTGTACGCGAGAGCCGTTTGCCCAAAACGCTCGTCAAAACTCAACCCCAAATAAATCTCATCCACCATGGTGACACCACCGCGCGCCTGAACCGCTTGGATGATTGCTTTCAACTCGTTGGCGTCAAGCGATGTCCCGGTGGGATTGCTGGGCGAAGCTAGTAAGACGCCTCGGGTGGCGTCACCCCAATTGGCCTCAACCGCCGCTGCATCCAACTGAAATCGCTGCTCAGGGCCGCAAGGTAGCAGCACAGCCTTGGCACTGGCCGCGGTGAGAATGTGGCGGTTGCAGGGGTAGCTCGGGTCAGGCATCAGCACCTCTTCGCCTGGGTTGACGAACGCCAAGCACGCCAACTGCAAAGCAGCAGAGGCTCCCGCTGTCACCACCACCCGCGACGGCTCGATCACCACGCCAAACCGATCGGCGTACCACTGAGCGATTTTTTCGCGCAAAGGCCAAATACCCAGCGCCTCTGTGTACTGTGTTTTGGCGTTTTCAATGGCTTGGTTTGCCGCTGACTGCACCGGTTCGGGTGCACTGAAGTCAGGCTCGCCGATACACAAATAGATCATGCGAGGGGCGTCACTGGGCAAGCTGCGCTCTAACTGAGCTGCGCGCTTGGCGACTTGCATGACGTAAAAAGGATCGATGGACTGGGCGCGTTCTGAAGGTTTCATGGCGCGTATCTTAGAACAAGCGCAATCGCTCCAGACCCAGTGACGCCTGTCGCATCGGTGGCGGGCAGTTGCCAAGCACAACGCCATACTCGACCAGAGTTCAACACTTGCCACCCGGTGCCTTGCCATGTCTCGCCACGCCAAATACCCACTTTTGTTTAGCCCACTTGACTTGGGTTTTACCCAACTGAAAAACAGGGTTCTTATGGGCTCGATGCACACGGGCCTAGAGGACATTCCCAACGCGCAAGACCGCTTGGCCGCTTACTTTGTCGAGCGCGTCAGGGGCGGTGTCGGCATGATCATCACGGGCGGTTACTCGCCCAACGATGAAGGCGGCTCAGGCGCTCAGGTCAGCACACCAGAGCACGCTGAAGCCCACCGGCGCGTGACTCAGGCCGTCCACGAGGCCAACCCCTACACCAAAATTTGCCTACAGATTTTGCACGCAGGCCCGCTGGCGCGCACGCCTGATTGCGTTTCACCCTCTGGCGTCAAATCTCGCATTGCCCAATACCCGCCCCAGGCGCTAGACGAGGCAGGGATTCAAAAGCAAATCGACGACTTTGTGCAATGTGCGCGCATGGCCCAGCTCGCCGGCTACGATGGCGTCGAAATCATTGGCTCAGCCGGGTACTTGATATCGACCTTTTTGGTTCAAAAGACCAACCTGCGAACCGACAACTGGGGCGGCAGCTGGGACAACCGCATGCGCTTTGCGCGCGAAATCGTGCGCCGCGTTCGATCAGCCGTCGGACGAGAGTTCATCTTGATTTTTCGCATCGCCGCCATGGACATGCTTGAGGGCGGCATGGCCTGGCACGAAGTGGTCTCACTTGCGCAGGCACTAGAACAAGACGGCGTTGACATCATCAGCACCCATTTTTGTTGGCATGTGTCGCCCGTACCTACCATTGCCACCATGGTGCCGCGCGCGGCGTTCACCCAAGTCACGGGGCGCCTACGCCGCGAGCTAACCGTTCCGTTGATCACCAGCAACCGCATCAATATGCCTGATGTAGCCGAAGCGGTTTTGTCGCGAGGTGACGCCGACGTGGTGTCGCTTGCGCGCCCCATGTTGGCGGACCCCGAATGGACGAAAAAGGCCGCGCAGGGTCTCGAGTCTGAAATCAACACCTGCATCGCCTGTACTCAGGCTTGTTTGGACCACACCTTTGGCGGGCACAAGCAAGTGAGCTGTTTGGTTAACCCAAGAGCCTGTAACGAAACCGAGCTCCATTACACCCCCACACCGCGGCCCAAACGCATCGCCGTAGTTGGTGCTGGGCCAGCAGGGTTGGCGTTTAGCGTCGTGGCTGCAGAACGGGGACACGAAGTGACGTTGTTTGAAGCTTCCGGCGAGATCGGCGGCCAATTCAATGTTGCCAAACGCGTGCCGGGCAAAGAAGAGTTTTTTGAGACCCTGCGTTACTACGACGCCATGCTGAAAAAGCACCAAGTTAAAGTCAAGCTCAACACCCGAGTGGACGCGCAAAGCCTGCGAGAGCAGGGTTTCGAAGAAGTCATCATTGCCACAGGCATTCGCCCGCGCATACCTGACATCCCTGGAGTCGATCACCCCAGCGTCATGGGCTACATCGATGCCGTGCTCGGCCAAAAACCCATTGGCAACAAGGTCGCCATTCTGGGCGCAGGAGGCATTGGCTTTGACGTCGCCGAGGTGGTCAGCCACGCCGGCCCGTCTGCCAGCACGAACATCGAGGCCTTTGCCCGTGAGTGGGGCATCGACTTTGTGAACCACCCCAGAGGCGGGGTGACCGGCGTCACGCCTGTCATCGAGTGCGCACCCCGCAGCATCTACTTGATGCAACGCAAACCTGACGCGTTGGGTAAAACACTGGGCAAGACCACGGGCTGGACCCACAAGGCAACGCTCAAAAAACGTGGCGTCAGCATGATCAGCGGGGTGCAGTATGTGGGCATTGACGACGATGGCCTTCACACTTTGGTCAACGGCGAGCCACGCACATTCGAAGTTGACACCATCATTTTGTGCACGGGACAAGAGCCTTTGCGTGACCTTTTTGAAAGGCTCAAGGCCGTTGGTGTCAATGCCAAGCTGATCGGCGGCGCACATGAAGCCGCCGAGCTTGACGCCAAGCGCGCGATTGATGAAGCCAGCAGGCTGGCCGCGGTTATTTGAGGCCCAAGTCTCGGTGATGTACCCTTGCCAGAAAACAAAAAAGCACCTCACGTCGCCGTGAAGTGCTTTTTGAAATGTTGGTAGGCGCGATTGGATTCGAACCAACGACCCCTACCATGTCAAGGTAGTGCTCTAACCAACTGAGCTACGCGCCTGTCGTTTGACCGAAGCCTCAGATTATAGCGGGGTTTCAATCATATTTTTACCGTCGTCGAGCAGATTTTACGCCTGGCACCTCCAAGATGGCCGCCAACACCTTGGTCAAGCGCCCCGCAGCGGGCACTTGCACGGTAAATGTCATTTGCGCCTCGCCCTTGACAGAGCTGGTGTGGACACCAATGACGTTGGTTTTTTCTCGTGCCAGCACATCTGAAATGTCGCGCAACAGAGCTTGGCGGTCATTGGCCAAAACTTGAATATCCACCGGATACATCGCATCAGCGCTGTCTTGCTCTGACCAAGCCACAGCAATCACACGCTCTGGGTGGGCGTGCTTCAGATGCAGCAAGTCTTTGCAGTCGTGGCGATGAATGCTCACCCCGCGCCCGCGCGTCACGAAACCAGCAATCGGGTCTGGCGGGGCTGGACGACAGCACTTAGACAACTGCGTCAACAAGGAGTCCACCCCAACCACCAAAACCCCACCCGTGGGGGTCTGCGCACGCGAGGGCTTGCGCTCGCTCATCCATGATGGCAACTCGTCGGCTGGCGAGGCTGCGGGCTCTCTCCAAAGGCTTTCAATGGTTTTGAGCGACAACTCGTCTTTACCGACCACCTCGAACAAATCCGCCGCGTGGTCAAACCCCAGCGACTGCGCCAAGTCGTCGAGCTTGAGTGACGTTTTGCCCTCGCGCTGAAGCAGCTTTTCAACCAACTCGCGGCCTCTGGCAACGTTTTCTTGAGCAACCAGCGCATTGAACCAAGCGCGCACCTTGGTGCGGGCGCGTTGTCCGACCAAATAGCCCGCCTCAGGGTTCAGCCAATCGCGTGAAGGGCCGCCCTCTTTGGCTGCCACCACCTCGACGGTCTGCCCATTGCGCAAAGGGGTGTTCAAAGCCACCAGTTGCCCATCGACCTTGGCACCCCGACAGCGGTGACCTAACTCAGTGTGAACCACGTAAGCAAAGTCAAGCGGTGTGGCTCCTGCAGGCAACTCAACAATGGCGGCCTGCGGCGTCAAGACGTAGATTTTGTCGTCAAAGACGTCGGTTTGTGTACCCGCCAAATCGGCTTGCCATGCCAACAGTTGCCGCAACACAGCGATTTTTGCGTCGTAATCGGACGACGCCTCAACGCCTGCATAGCCTTTCGAGCCTGCCTCTTTGTAGGCCCAGTGGGCCGCCACGCCATTCTCAGCGTGCTGGTGCATGGCTTCGGTCCGAATTTGGATCTCCACGGGCCGCTGCTGCGCGTCTAGCACCACGGTGTGCAATGACTGGTAGCCGTTGGGCTTGGGCTTGGCGATGTAGTCATCAAACTCGTCCATCACCGGGACAAAGCGCTCATGCACGTGAGCCAGTGTCGCGTAGCAATCTTCGACACTGGGAACAATCACGCGCAGCGCGCGAACGTCAAAAACGCGCGAAAAGTCCAGCGACTTACCCCGCATCTTCTTGGCAATGGAGTAGATGTGCTTGGGTCGACCGCTGACTTGGGCTGCAATCTGTTTGCTGCGCAGCTCGGCTTGCAAGGCGTCTCGCAGATCGACCATGTAGCGCTCGCGCTCGACCCTCTTTTCATCCAACTGACGGGCAATGTCTTTGTAGGTTTGCGGCTCTAGGAAGCGAAAGGCCAAGTCCTCCATCTCCCACTTGATCTGCCATATCCCTAAGCGGTTGGCCAAAGGCGCGAAAACGTGCAAAGCCTCGGCAGCAAGCATGGGCTCATGGGCCTGCTTGCTGGCGGCCAAATAGCGCAGTGTTTGCAGGCGCGAAGCCAAGCGCAGCATGACCACCCGAACGTCCTTGGAAAACGCCAGCAACATCTTGCGGATGTTCTCTGTCTGAGGGGCCAACCAGTCGCTCTTTGTCTCTTTTCGGCGCTCGGAATACTCAGCCGCGTGGCGCTGCCGCGCTTGCCTTTGTAGGGCCACCAACTTGGACGTTTGGACCGCCAGTTCTGCATAGTTGTCATCGAAGGCACGGGCAATGACCTCACGCGGCTTTTGCAGGTGTTCGCCTGCATAGACCAAATAGGCAGCTGCCTGCATGGCAGGAGATCCCCCGATCTGACTCAAAATATCGGCAACCGCATCCGCATGATCCAGCAGGTTTTCGCCTGTATCCAACGTCTGAGCGTGCAACAACGGCGCTGCAAATGCCCTCGCGCGCTCTAAGGCGTCGCCAGCTTGCGACATGCCGCCGTCGGCCACTTGCATGGCCACGGATGGGGTGGTTGAGCTCAGCGTGTGCCTCATATGAGCCCTAAGTGGCCAGCCCTAAAAAATCCAAAACCACGGCTTGCTGATCCGCTGCGATGAGGGTCGGCGCATGGCCCACCCCTTCTATCGTGACCACCTTTGCGCGCGGACCGCGCTGCGCCATGGCGCGGGTGGATTCGGGCGTGAGCAAGTCGGATTCACCCCCACGCAACACCAGCGTTTTGGCTTCGATGGCGTCATAGGCGGCCCAAGTCATTGCCTCACCCTGCGCCAGCAATTCGTCAACATTGGGCAAGTCCAACATGGCCAAGGGCTTGGCGATTTCAGGGTCGTAATGCAGGACCCAGCTCTCGCCTTGTCGCTTCAACATGGGGGCACTCAAGGCCAGCCACTCGGCGTCGCTGTGCGGGCCAAAGCCTGCTGCAACCTCGCGCAAATAGCGCGCACCCGCCTCAAGCGAATCAAACGGCGGCGCCTTCCCCACATAAGAAGCAATGCGTTGGAGAGACGACTTG
>CBFIFT010000026.1:0-18020 GCA_965661935.1 Burkholderiaceae bacterium
ATTGGGCGGCGTGGCCTGAAACAATCGCTTTGCCGGCGCATAGCCAGCGCATGGCTCTTGATCGGCGCGTCTGTTTTGCTTTGCTACGGCGTTGCTCGCGACGCCCACGCCCAGACGCCACAAACCCAATTGCCGCGCGAGGTGTTGCGCGTGGGCCTCTTCAAAGTCGACGCCCAAGTTGCCAGCACCCCCGAGCAACGCAGCGTGGGCCTCATGCACCGGCAACGCCTACCCAAAAACGAGGGCATGCTGTTTGTCTTCGAACAGCCGCAGTTGTATTGTTTTTGGATGAAAAATACACCGCTGCCCTTGAGCATTGCATTCATCGACGCGCGCGGACGCATCACCAACATTGCCGAAATGAAGCCTCACAGCGAGGCCAAACACTGTGCCAGCGAACCCGTGCGCTTTGCGCTTGAGATGAATACAGGTTGGTTTGACCAGCACCGTGCAGGGGTGGGTAGCCGCATTCGCGGCTCATTTTGGCCAGCGCCGTGAAGCCGGCACAAAAAAAGGCGCCCCAAGGCGCCTTTTCGTGGCACTGAGCAGCCCAGCTTAGGCGAAGTTGGCTTCAGCGAACGACCAGTTCACGAGGTTGTTGAGGAACACCTCTAAAAACTTGGGGCGTGCGTTGCGGTAGTCGATGTAGTAAGCATGCTCCCACACGTCGACCGTCAACAAGGCCGTGTCGTCCGTGGTCAGGGGCGTGCCAGCTGGGCCCGTGTTCACGATATCCACAGAACCGTCGGCCTTTTTAACCAACCAGGTCCAACCCGAGCCGAAGTTGCCCACTGCAGACTTGGTGAACGCTTCTTTGAATGCGTCATAGCTGCCCCACTTCGCATCAATGGCTGCGGCAAGGGCGCCAGAGGGTGCTCCGCCACCGTTGGGCTTCATGCAGTTCCAAAAGAAGGTGTGGTTCCAAATCTGAGCTGCGTTGTTGTACACGCCACCGCTTGATTTCTTGACGATGGACTCGAGGTCCATGCCCTCGAATTCTGTGCCTTTTTGCAAGTTGTTCAAATTGGTCACGTAAGCCGCGTGGTGCTTGCCGTGGTGAAATTCGAGGGTCTCTTGGCTGTAGTGGGGTGCCAACGCGTCAATGGCGTATGGCAATGCTGGCAGTGTGTGTTCCATGGTGTCTTCCTATAAAAATCAAGCAAAAAGTAAATCAGCCCTGTGCGCACTCAAAGCGCTCGCCCCATTGTAGGAAACTCTCGAGCGGCTTGGCGCAGACCTCATCGATTCCCGATGGATCGCACGGACATATTCACCGCCCCATCGCTCAATTGGGCAGTGACCGCATCACCAGGCTGAAGCGCCGAGGCCCGAGTCACGGCTTTTCCGTCGGGGGTTTCAAGCCATGCGTACCCACGCTTGAGCACCTGCTCGGGGTTCATACTGGCCAATTGCCACGCCAGTCGCTCAAGCTTGCGTCGCCGCTCCAAGAGGTCAGACGACAGTGCTTGTTGCCATTGGACCTCTGCCTCTAGCAAGCGCTCACGGGTTTGCACGAGAGGCTGCAACCTCGCGGTGTGCCAGTTGTGCTCAGCACGCTCCAAACGCCGCTGGTGAAGCCTTAACTGCTGCTGAACGCCGCTGAGTTGACGGGCTTCCAACGCCTGCAATCGGCGCTGTTGGCTGTGGATCAAGGCACTGGGCCGTGCCACGCTTGCTGCGCAGCGGTCTAGCCTTTGCCATTGGCGGTCGAGCCAGCGCTGGGCACCTGTGCTCATTTGCGCGTGCAAATGTGAAATGGCTTGCCGCTCCTCATCTTGGCTGACGGCTGCCAATTCAGCCGCTGCGGTTGGCGTGGGGGCGCGCAAATCGGCGACGAAGTCTGCGATGGTGAAATCCGACTCGTGCCCCACCCCACAAATCACGGGCATGGGCATTCGCAGCATTTCGTTGATCAGCTGCTCGTCATTGAACGACCACAAGTCCTCCATCGATCCTCCGCCGCGCACCAGCAGCAGCACGTCACACTCAGCGCACGCCTCATGGCGCTGCCGGGCCAGTTTGAGGGCGGCGATCAGCTCTGGAACAGCCCGCTCGCCTTGAACTGACGCAGGAAAAACCGTCACCCCAATGTGTGGCACCCGACGCTGCAAGGCCGTCACCACATCGTGCAGGGCCGCCGCTTTCAAGGAAGTCACGACCCCGATGTGGCTGGGACGAGGTGGCAGCGGCTTTTTGCGCTCTGGATCAAACAGCCCTTGGGCTTGCAGGCGATCGCGCAAGGCCAAAAAGCGCTCCATCAGCGCCCCCTCGCCCACCGCGGTCATGGACTCCACGATCAGCTGCATCTCGCCGCGGGCTGGGTAAACGTCCAATCGGCCCCTGAGCTCTACCGTGTCGCCATTCTTGGGCCGAAACGACAGCAGCCCTGCCGCGCGCCTGAACATGGCGCATCGCACCTGCGCATCGGTGTCTTTCAATACGAAATAGCAATGCCCACTGCTCGCTTGCGTCCAGCCTGAAATTTCGCCTTGAACCGCCACGGGGTTGAAACGCTGCTGCAATGCGTCGGCCACAGCGTGGACCAGCCCAGAAACTTGCCAAACCATGCTGCGAGGGCTTGCTATTTTTGTGCGAAGGGTCATGAAATCGGCCTCGAAATATCGAAACAAAGGGAAAAGTCGTCCACAGATACCGAAAAACCTTGCCTGGGGCTTGGTTTTGGCTTTGAATCGCTTATTTTTTGGTTTAACACATTGATTTAAAATGATTTTTTTGTTGATTAAATTTTAATCAACGAATTGCAGCACCAGAATTCAAAGCCTAAACGCTGGTATTTTTAGGGTTGCTCACAAAGTTATCCACAAAAATTGGGCATAAGTAAAGCCCCCGCACCAAACGCCCGATGCGCCTCCAAGGGCCAGAGAGTGGCAATCACCGAAAACACCCCCCTCAGGCTTTGAACAGCGGCGACCAACTTGTCATAATCAAGCCATCATCAACAAGGGGAACCTACACGTGTGGTCCATCATACAAGCGGCGGGCTGGCCTATTTGGCCACTGATCATCTTCTCCATTGCCGCTTTGGCCATCTCCATTGAGCGCGGTGTTGCCTTGCGCCGGTCACGGGTTCGTCCGGCTGGCCTCATCGATCAAATGCGGCTGCACTGCCTACGCGGAATGCCCACCGCAGAAGTGATTGCCGGGCTTCGACAGCATTCCACCCAAGGGCGCAGCTTGGCCCATGCCCTGAGTGCTCTGGCCGAGCAGCCTCAACTACCGGCGCCAGTTTGGCGCACCTCGTTTGAAGAGGCTGGGCAATTGGCAGTGAACGAGATGCAACGCTATTTGGGGGCCTTGGCAACGATTGCCTCGGCGGCGCCATTGATGGGTTTGTTGGGCACCGTGATCGGCTTGATTGAAATTTTCTCTGCGCAATCATTGAGTGCGCAAACTGGCGCCATGGCAGACCCCTCAGCCCTGGCTTATGGCATCTCGGTGGCGCTGTACAACACGGCATTCGGCCTGATGATTGCCATTCCCAGCTTGCTGGTTTGGCGAACCTTGCGCGCCAAAATTGACGCATACACCCTAGAGCTAGAAGTCGATGCCGAGCGGTTTTGGCGACAAGTCGCCCCCGCGCTCTGCCCGACCTACCCCAGCAAACCCGCGACCTCATGAAGTTTCAGCGCCGACGCCCGGATGAGCCAGAAATCAACCTCATCCCTTTCATCGACATTTTGTTGGTGATTCTGATTTTTTTGGTGCTGACTACCACCTACCAAAAGGTATACGGCCTCAGCATCCAACTGCCCAGTGCGCAAGCGTCGGTGCCCGCGCCTGCCGCGCCAGAAGTCGCTGTCGCCATCGATGCCAAAGGGCAAATCACCATCAATCAACAGCTCTTTCTCGGGCAAACGATTGGGCAACTAGCGGCCGGTCTCAATGCCGTGGCGCCCTCTGGCAGTGGCGCGATCGTGGTACTCCACAGCGACGGGCAGACCCCGCACCAACGGGTGGTTGATGTCATGAGTGCCGCGCGACTCGCAGGCCTGTCTAAGCTGGTGTTTGCAGTCGAGCGGACCCCCACACCATGAGCTGGCAAGCGACCCTCACCGATGCTTGGCTCAGGCGGGGCCGGCTGGCCACGGTCTTGCGCCCATTGGCTTTTGTCTATGGCTGGTTGTGGCGCCGCCGCTGGCAGCGGGCGGAGCCTGCTGCACCGATGGACATACCCGTGGTCGTGGTGGGCAACGTCATCGCAGGCGGTGCCGGTAAAACCCCGTTTACCCATGCAGTCGCCCAGCTGTTCCTGGGCGAGGGGCGACATGTGGGGATCATCTCCAAGGGCTATGGGCGCCAGTCAACGAACTCACACCCCTTGTTGGTTCAAGCTGAAACTGACCCCGCACAGTGCGGCGATGAGCCGCTTTGGCTGGCTCGCTCGCTCGCCTGCCCCGTCGTCGTCGGCCCCGACCGCCAGGCGAGCATTCGAGCGCTGCGCGCCGCACACCCAGAGGTGGATTTGATCCTCTGCGACGACGGCTTGCAAGACCTACAACTGCACCGCGACTTGGAGCTGGTGGTCTTTGACGAGCGCGTTTGCGGCAACGGCTGGCTGCTGCCAGCAGGCCCATTGCGAGAGCCCTGGCCGCGCCCCAAAGCCAGACCGCTGCAAGCCGAGGTCTGGGTCATCCACAGCACAACCAGGGCCCCCGTGGGTTCGGACGTTCACGCCCCTGCGGTTGCCGCGCCCCCTGTCGAGGTGCCAGACGCGCCAGGGCCTTTGTGGCACGTTGAGCGTAACTTAAACCCCTTGGCCCGCAGCCTCGATGGACAGCGAACCCACCCTTTGAGCGATTGGTGCGATCAGTCCGTTCAGGTGTTGACTGGCATTGCCAAGCCCGAACAATTGCTGAATATGTTGCGTGCGTTGGGCTTGCGCATCGAGCACTCCGTGGTTAGGCCTGACCACGATCCATTGACTGGGGCGGAGTACGCCCTGAGGCCCGAACTGCCTGTACTCGTCACCGCCAAGGACGCGGTCAAACTGAAGCGTCTCGGCGCGCAATGGCAGCAACGCCTTTGGGTCGCTGAGCTCACCCTCAACCTACCTGAAGGCTTGCAATCCGCATTGCGACACTGGGCCCACCAACCCACTGCTGAACTATCATCTCGCCATGGACAAAAAACTGCTTGAACTACTCGTCTGCCCCATCACCAAGGGGCCACTCACGTGGGACTCACAAGCCCAAGAGTTGCTGTCATTGGGCGCGCAAATGGCGTTTCCAGTGCGCGACGGTATTCCGATCATGCTTGAGCACGAAGCCCGGACTCTGAGCGAAGCCGAACTCGAGCGACTTCGCGCCGCCAAGCCCAACGTGGGCTAAGACATGGGCATGGGCTACACCGTACTGATTCCCGCACGGCTGGCCTCCACTCGCCTGCCCAACAAGCCACTGGCCGAAATCGGCGGTGCGCCCATGGTGGTGCGGGTGGCGCAAAGGGCCAGCCTGAGCTTGGCCCAAGAGGTCGTGGTGGCGTGCGACGACGAATCCATTGTTCAAGCCTGCCAAGGCCACGGTGTGCGCGCATTGCTCACACAGGCCAATCACCCCAGCGGCAGCGATCGCCTCGCGGAGGCGGCTCAAGCGCTGGGACTGGATGCGCAGCACATCGTCGTGAACGTTCAAGGAGATGAACCCTTCATCGAGCCCAGCCTCATCGACGCCGTGGCCCAAACCCTGCTGCAGCGTCCCGACTGCGTCATGGCCAGCGCCGCTCACCCACTGCTCAGCCGAGATGAATGGCACAACCCCAACATCGTCAAGGTTGTCTGCGACGCTCAGCAAACAGCGATGTATTTCAGCCGGGCCCCCATCCCTGCATGGCGTGACGAACCGCTGGCTTCTGGTGCAGGCGGTTCGCTGGGTCCGGCGACGCCGCTGCGACACATCGGCATTTATGCCTACCGCGTTGGTTTTTTAAGCCAGTTTCCGAGTCTGCCCCCAGCACCCATCGAGCAATCCGAAGCCCTAGAGCAATTGCGAGCGCTTTGGCACGGGCACCGCATTGCCATGCACATCACCGAGACGGCCAATGACATCGGCGTAGACACACCCGAAGACTTAGACCAGGCTCGCAAGCGCTGGGCAAGCTTGTAAGCCCCACGAGAAATGAACATGCTATGCTCGCGCGCCGTCGATGTTTCATCAGACGAGCTGGCCACGCAGCCAAACCACGATTCTAGAGAGGTGAACACAACATGCGATTGATTCTTTTAGGAGCTCCCGGAGTAGGGAAAGGAACCCAAGCCACTTTTATTTGTGAAAAATTTGGCATTCCTCAAATCTCCACAGGCGACATGTTGCGCGCTGCTGTCAAAGCTGGAACCCCACTGGGCGTGCAAGCGAAGCAAGTGATGGACGCGGGCGGTCTGGTCAGTGACGAAATCATCATCGGCTTGGTCAAAGAGCGCATTCAGCAACCCGATTGCGCCGCTGGCTTTTTGTTCGACGGCTTTCCACGCACCATTCCTCAGGCCGATGCCATGAAAGACGCGGGCGTTCAACTCGACGCCGTGCTCGAGATTGACGTGCCATTCGCCGACATCATTGAGCGCATGAGTGGTCGCCGCGTACACCCCAGCAGTGGTCGCACCTACCACATCAAATTCAACCCCCCCGCGGTGGCTGACACCGACGACGTGACGGGTGAGCCCCTGATTCAGCGCGACGATGACAAAGAAGAAACCGTGCGCAAGCGGCTCGATGTCTACAACGAACAAACCCGTCCATTGGTCGACTACTATCAACAGTGGGCGGCCACAGACGCGGTGAGTGCGCCCCGCTACGCCAAAATCAGCGGCGTGGGGACAGTCGAAGAAATCAAGCAACGGGCATTCGAAGCGCTGGGGCAGTAACCAAACGACCAGTCGCCCAGCGACATCAGAAAAGTCCGTGGTGGTCACACCGCGGATTTTTTTTGCCTACTCGCCCCACGCCGTGGGTGGTTGACCAGACGCCAACGCCACCATCATGGCCACTCGCGCCTTGAACGGGCTCAGAGGCGCAGCCGCCGCGATCGGGCTGGCGTGACCGTCGCGTATCACCCCGTGCGCGGTGCGCGAGGCGCGCACCACAGGTAAACCCCTGTTTTGCGCGGCCTCGGCCGCCACAAGCAATTGGGTGTGCAAGGTGCCATTGCCCGTCGCAGCGATCACCAAGCCATCCAAGCCTGCTTCTTGCAGCACCTCTATGGTGCGGGCGCCAGGCTCTGTGCCAGAGGCAATGATCTCGACCCAAGGCGCTTTGGTTGGCAAGGCATCCACGCGCCATGTGCAGGGTGCCGGGGCATCGGCATGCCAGCTCACCTGATGACCCGCCATGGTAGCGATCGCCCCGCCCTCCCGCGGGCCAAACGCGTCCAAGCGATCACTAAAGAGCTTTTGCCCCTCGAGCGCGCTCCACGCTTCCCCTGCCATACACAGCATGACACCAGCCGCACGCTCTTCGCTTGCCAATGCCAGCGCATTCTCAATGTTCGCTGGGCCATCAGGTTGCGGCGCCGATGCTGGCAACATCGCGCCAGTCAGGACCACGGGCTTATGCTTCACAGCATTGCCCAAGCACAGGTGCAAGAAATACGCGGTTTCTTCCATGGTGTCGGTCCCATGCGTGATCACCACGCCCTTCACTTGCGGCTCTCCAAGCTTGGCGCGGACCGCAGACAAGAGCTCACACCAAATGGCCCAAGTCATGTCCTTCGAGTCCACCTGCGCCACTTGCATCGTGTGAATGGGCAGCCCTGATGCGGTGTGCGCCAACTGCACCAAATCTGCGACCCCCACTTGGCCAGCCGTGTAGCCTCGGACGTCCTCTGCCTGCTCCGCCAAGCCAGAAATCGTGCCTCCGGTACCCAAAACCCAGATGCAATCGGCTTCAGATGAAAAAAAATGTTGCATTTCTGAATTTCCTGGTTAAAAATACAGTTACTGTATAAACAAACAGTTCGACAAACATCCAGGCATTTTCGCCAAAACCTGCTGAACATTGAGCGAAAAGGGGACGATCATGGCCATTCTAGGCACTCCCAAGTTGACCGAGCGTCAGCAACAAATTTTGCAACTCATCCAACGCCGCATCGCACAAACTGGCGCGCCCCCCACGCGGGCAGAAATCGCGCAGGCTTTGGGCTTTAAATCCGCCAATGCTGCCGAAGAACACCTCCAGGCGCTCGCCCGAAAAGGCGCCATTGAACTGGTCAGCGGCACCTCTCGCGGCATTCGGCTGCGAGGCGACGGTGTGCGTCACCTGCAGTCTGCCTCAGGGGCACAAATGGGGTTGCCCATTCCGGGTCTAGATCAGTTGACGCTGCCGCTGGTTGGCCGAGTTGCTGCTGGCTCGCCCATTTTGGCTCAAGAGCACGTAGACCAAAGCTACCAAGTCGAGGGCAGCCTATTTGCAGCCCGGCCCGACTACCTGCTCAAGGTGCGCGGTATGTCTATGCGCGACGCCGGCATCTTGGACGGTGATTTGCTCGCCGTTCAATCGACCCGTGAAGCCCGCAACGGCCAAATCATCGTCGCGCGCTTGGGTGACGACGTCACCGTCAAGCGCTACTGGCGCGGGCCTGATCGCATCGAGCTTCGGGCTGAAAACCCAGACTTCAAAACCCTGCTGGTCGAGCCTGGCGAACCCTTCGAAATCGAAGGCCTCGCAGTGGGATTGATTCGCAACACTGTCATGCTGTGAGGTGCAACATGGTTTCTCAAATTTTACTTTTCCCCGAGCGCAGTGCTCGCCTCGTGTCGCCTTCACTGCCTGCCGTAGATCACCAGTCCACCCACGCACCCAATGTCATCCAATGGCCGCAAGCGGTCAGAATCCGTCGCACGCTCAACGAATCGGGTCAAGGTGACCAAGCGGGGCGAATGGTCATGTCAGGCCGCATGGCCGACGTGTGCGCGGCGCTAGACCTGATGGTCGCCACTGGCTAACTGAGCCCCCTACCCAGCGAGCCCTCGCGCCCAATCTCAGATCGCCCAGCCTCAGCCATTGCCTCGCTTGGCCCCTGGCACGCGGCCTGGGTCCTGGCACGGGGCTGGTCTCCGTCACGCAGCTGGTCTCTGTCAAGTCCGTCGATGCACCCAGAAAGCCAGGTCTTCTGGCGCGACTTGGCACCAGTTGACCACTGACCCGAGCCGGTCTATTTCGCCGAAACCTCTGAATTCTGCTGGCAACCCGACACCTGAGGTTGGCGCAGATTATGATTGTCGCTTTTCGATGTGATGCAACGCAGGGACAAAGCGATATGAGTCAGGTATTTCAACGGGTGGGCGTGATAGGCGCAGGCGCCATGGGACGCGGCATCGCACAAATGGTGGCACAAGCAGGGTGTCAAGTGTCGATTTATGACAGCGCACCCGCCGCCTGTGAGGCGGCGCGACAGGGCATTTTGGCGCAATGGTCCCGCATGAGCAGCAAAGGCAAATGCTCAGCGGACCAAGAACAGGCGTGGGGGCAAAACCTCAGCATTGCGGCTTCGATCAACGACATGGCTGGCTGCGACTTGATCATCGAAGCCATTGTCGAGCGGCTCGATGTCAAGCGCGAGGTGTTTGCCCAAGTAGAGCAATGCGTCTCGGCTGACTGCGTCTTAGCGACCAACACTTCATCGCTCTCAGTCACTGCCATTGCCGCCACATTGAAGCACCCAGAGCGTGTGGCGGGTTACCATTTTTTCAATCCCGTGCCCTTGATGCGTTTGGTTGAGGTGATCCCTGGACTCAAGACAAACAGCCAAGTCTGCGAGCGCTTGACCCAACTCACCAAAGACATGGGGCACACGCCTGTCTCAGCCCAAGACACCCCTGGCTTCATCGTCAACCACGCTGGCCGCGGTTACGGAACTGAAGCGTTGCGCATCATCTCCGAGAGCGTGAGTGATTTCGCCACGGTAGATCGCATCTTGCGAGATCAAGCAGGCTTTCGCTTGGGCCCGTTTGAGTTGATGGACCTCACCGCGCTCGACGTTTCTCACCCCGTCATGGAGTCGGTCTACCACCAATACTTCGAAGAGCCTCGGTATCGCCCCAGCGTCATCACAGCGCAAAGGCTGGCTGGCGGACTGCTCGGTAAAAAGGTAGGCGAAGGCTTCTACAACTATGCAGATGGCGTGGTGCAAACGCCACCGGAAGCCGATGTTCCCACGCCCGCCATGATGCCGCCGGTGTGGGTGTCGCCCAAGGCAGCCCGCCGCCCAGAGTTGTACCAATTGCTCAAAGACTTGGGCGCCGACATTGAAACGGGTCAAGCGCCTAGCGAGCGTGCGTTGATTTTGGTTGCCCCGCTTGGGATGGACGTGACCACTTTGGCCGCAGTCGAGCGCCTGGACCCCACGCGTGTGCTGGGCATCGATTTGCTGATCCCAGATGCAGCCACGCGTCGCCGCGTGTTGGCGACCAACCCGGCCACGCGCGCCGACATGCGAGATGCTGCCCACGCCCTCTTTGCACGAGATGGCAAAGCGGTCAGCGTGATCAAAGATTCGGGTGGATTTGTGACACAACGTGTGCTGGCGACCATCGTCAACATCGCATCCGACATTTGCCAACAAAGTATTTGTACGCCCCAAGACCTCGACCTCGCGGTCTCGTTGGGCTTGGGCTACCCCAAGGGGCCGCTGGCCTGGGGTGATGAACTGGGCCCCACCAACATCCTAGAGACGCTTTTCAACTTACAAACCGTATACGGTGACCCCCGGTATCGCCCAAGCCCATGGCTCAGGCGGCGCGGGGCCTTGGGCTTATCGCTCAAGCACCAGGAGATTTAAATGGCAGCAAGGCTTATGGTTGGTGGCGAAGCGCAAACGCTGGTGCTCACCATCAGCGCGCCAGAATCGCGCAATGCGCTGGGCCCGGACATTTACGCCGCTGGCATCGAGGCGCTGAATGCAGCAGAGGCCAATCGCGATGTGCGCGCTGTCATCATCACAGGCGAAGGACAACACTTTTGCGCCGGCGGCGATCTCAACCGACTGCAGCGCAACCGTGAGCAAGACCCCAGCGTGCAGTCACAGAGCATCGCTGCGTTCAACACGTGGATTGAATCCATTCGACTGTTCCCCAAGCCCGTGATCGCTGCCGTTGAGGGCGCAGCAGCAGGTGCTGGCGTATCGGTCGCGCTGGCCTGTGATTTGTTGGTCGCGGCCGAGAACGCCTACCTCACCATGGCTTACGCCAACGTGGGCCTGTCACCCGATGGTGGCGGCGCGTGGGCGATGGCGCGCCATTTGCCGCGTGCCACGCAAATGCAAATGCTGATGTTGGGTGAGCGCATGAGTGCATCGCGTTTGCATCAGTTGGGCGTTGTCAGTCACATCAGCGCACCTGGCGAGGCTTTGCAAATGGCCAAAGCATTGGCCCAACAGCTCACCAACCGCGCACCCAATGTTTTATCCAGCATCAAAGAGTTGTGTAACGATGCAGTGCAAGTTGACTTACACGAACACCTCGAAAACGAGCGAACCCATTTTGTGCGCAACCTGCACCACAGCAACGCAGGTGAAGGCATTCAAGCCTTCTTAGAAAAGCGCAATGCCAACTACCGTTGAATGTTTTTATAGAAAGTTACAGGTCACATGAGCGACGCATATCACTCCTCTCAGTCACTGAGACGACAGGTTTCAGATGAGCCGATTCTTACTATGGAAGAACGCGAATCAATCAACGCAGGACGTTGGTTTGGAACCCTTTCACCATCACTCAGACACGACATACTTCGATGCGCATACGTCAAGCGATACAAAGACGGCGACCTCATCTGTGCCAGGGGCGATCAGCCCATGGAGTGGTTGGGCGTGTGTCGTGGCGCAGTGCGTGTGAGCTCTACGTCGATCACGGGCAAGCAAATCACATACACCTACGTCGAGCCGGGGGTTTGGTTTGGCGATGTGGCGATGTTCGATGGAGACGCGAGAACCCACGATGCATACGCGCATGGCGCGACCACACTCATGTGCGTGTCACGGGCCGACTTTTTCAAGATTTTGCAAGCACACACCGAGCTGTTCGAAGCGCTGATGCGCTTGCAAGCGCGGCGCATTCGCTCACTGTTTGGCTTGGTCGAAGACTTGAACACACTGCCCCTTCGCGCTCGGCTCGCCAAGCAGTTGATGCACTTGGCGCGTTCGTATGGCGTGCCTTGCCTGAACTCGAACAGCGAGATCCGCATTGGCTTACAGCTGGCACAAGAAGAGCTGGCTCAATTGCTGGGCGCATCGCGCCAACGGGTCAACCAAGAGCTCAAGTCGATGGAGCGCGAGGGCGCCATTCGCGTCGAGCCTGCTGGGCTGGTCATTTGCGATCAGGCGCAGTTGATGCACATCGTAGAAACCTCAGACTGAGCCGCCACAGCGGCCAACAAGGCCGCACCCGTGGGTTGAGTGCCTGTTGCCAGGACACCAACCCATGACCGATTTCAGCGCATTCACCGGCACCCGCGAGGTCGCCGATTCACACCGCTTCGACGAATCTGCGTTGACGCGCTACTTGAGCGACAACCTCAAAGGCTTTCAAGGGCCTTTGAGTGTCGAGATGTTCAAGGGCGGTCAAAGCAACCCCACATACAAGCTCATCACCCCCGGTCGCACCTATGTGATGCGCGCCAAGCCGGGGCCCGTGGCCAAGCTCTTGCCTTCAGCCCATGCCATCGAGCGCGAGTTCCGCGTCATGAAGGCTTTGCACAGCACCGGATTCCCGGTCCCCGAAATGGGCGTGTTGTGCGAAGACGAATCGATCATTGGTCGTGCATTCTTTGTCATGGAGTTCAAGTCTGGGCGCGTGTTGTGGGACCAGTCATTGCCAGACTTCACACCAGAGCAGCGTCGCGTTCACTACCTCGAAATGAACCGCGTCATCGCCAGCCTGCACAGCGTTGATGTACAGGCCGTCGGCCTGGCTGACTACGGCAAGCCTGGCAATTATTTCGATCGCCAAATCGGACGCTGGTCCAAGCAGTATGTGGCTTCTATCACTGAGCCCATCACAGAGATGGACCGCCTCATGGAGTGGTTGCCCGCCAGCATGCCCGACTCTGCCAAAGACGAAAGCCGGGTCTCGATTGTTCACGGTGACTACCGCCTCGATAACGTCATGTATGACGCCGAAGAGGCGCGCATCATTGCCGTGCTGGACTGGGAGCTCTCAACCCTAGGCCATCCTCTGGCAGATTTCAGCTACCACTGCATGGCTTGGCACATCGAGCCAGGCGACTTCCGCGGCATCGGTGGCTTGGACCACGAAGCCCTAGGCATTCCATCTGAGGCCGAGTACATCGCGCACTATTGCAAACACACTGGCTTCACAACGCCAGAGGCATTGCAGCGCGACTGGAATTTTTACCTCGCCTACAACATGTTCCGACTGGCCGCCATTTTGCAAGGCATCGCCAAACGGGTTCAGTTGGGCACCGCATCAAGCGCGCAAGCAGCCAAATCGGCTGCAGGCGCACGACCCATGGCTGAGTTGGCTTGGAAATTCGCCCAACGCCACGACGCCAACCTATGATTTTTCACTAAGGAGCTATCCATGCATTTCGAATACTCAGACAAGGTCAAGGACTTGCAAGCACGCTTGCTCGCCTTCATGGATGAGCACGTCTACCCCAACGAGGCGCGTTTTCATCAAGAAGTCGAAGCCAACCGCGCGGCAGGCAACGCTTGGATACCCACCAAGATTGTCGAAGAACTCAAGCCCAAGGCCCGCGCCGCAGGCCTATGGAACCTGTTTATTCCAAACTCTTCACGTGTCCCAGAGGGTTTGACCAACCTTGAATACGCACCGCTGTGTGAAATCATGGGTCGTGTGACTTGGGCCCCCGAAGTTTTCAACTGCTCGGCACCTGACACCGGCAACATGGAAACCCTCGAGCGCTACGCGAGCGAGGCCATCAAAGATCAGTGGATGGAGCCATTGCTTAAAGGCGAGATCCGCTCTGCCTTTTTGATGACTGAGCCAGAGGTTGCTTCGAGTGACGCCACCAACATTCAGTGCCGCATCGAAGACAAGGGCGACCATTACCTCATCAATGGTCGCAAGTGGTGGAGTTCAGGTGCCGGCGACCCCCGCTGCAAGGTGTACATCGTGATGGGCAAGACCGACCCTGAGGCCCCTCGCCATAGCCAGCAGTCCATGGTCGTGGTTCCTGCGGACACCCCGGGCATCAAAGTTTTGCGTGCCCTGAGCGTGTTTGGTTACGACGATGCGCCCCATGGCCACATGGAGGTCGTGCTCGAAAACGTCAAAGTACCCAAGTCGAACATTTTGCTCGGCGAAGGCCGCGGCTTCGAAATCGCACAAGGTCGCTTAGGCCCCGGACGCATCCACCACTGCATGCGCTCCATTGGCGCAGCCGAGCGTGCACTCGAGTCTTTGTGTAAGCGCGTCATGTCTCGCACTGCGTTTGGCAAGCCCGTCTCACAGCAGGGTGTCTGGCAAGAGCGCATCGCCGAGGCACGCATCATGATTGAACAAGCCCGCCTGCTCACCCTCAAGGCGGCCTACATGATGGACACCGTTGGCAACAAAGTGGCCAAGGCCGAAATCGCGATGATCAAGGTGGTCGCACCCAACATCGCGCTCAAGATTTTGGATTGGGCCATTCAAGCCCACGGCGGCGGCGGCGTGTCGCAAGACTTCCACCTCGCCAACACCTGGGCGCACCAGCGCACCCTGCGCCTGGCGGATGGCCCTGACGAGGTTCACCGCGTCACGGTAGCCAAGCTTGAACTGGCTCGCCATTCAACCCTGATGGAAGAACCAGAAGCCGCCATCACCAGAGGCAGCTAAGCCCACAAAAACAGCACCTTCGAGGTGCTGTTTTTTTGCGCTTGGGCGGTGTGCCCCCCGTGCTATTGTTGCGCCTTGTTTACCTTGTTGGAGAACCAAATGATTGACGTCTACTCTTGGGCCACGCCCAACGGCCATAAGGTCCACATCATGCTCGAAGAGTGCGGTCTGCGCGAAGGCGTGGACTGGCGCGCGCACCCCATCAACATTGGAACGGGCGATCAATTTGACCCAGCGTTTCTCGCCATCAGTCCCAACAACAAGATCCCCGCTTTGGTTGACTCCAATGGCCCAGATGGTCAGCCCTTTCATTTGTTCGAGTCGGGCGCCATCTTGGTCTATTTGGCATCTAAGTTTGGACGCTTCATGCCCCAATCAGATGCTGAGAAATTTGAGACCCTTCAGTGGTTGATGTTTCAAATGGGCGGTGTCGGTCCCATGCTGGGTCAAGCCCATCACTTCAGGGGTTATGCGCCAGAAAAAATCGAATACGCCATTCAGCGATACACCAACGAGGCCAAACGCATTTACAAGGTGATGGACCAACAAATCACCAAGACAGGCGCCTACATCGCAGGCGCTGGATACAGCATTGCCGACATTGCCATCTTTCCGTGGCTGCGCTCGTGGGAGCGCCAAGGCATCGACTGGGCCGACTACCCTGCTCTGCGCGCATGGTTTGAGCGCATCGACAAGCGCCCCGCAGTTCAACGTGGCGTGCAAGTCTTGACCGACTTGCGAAAAGAGCTCACGGACGACAAGGCCCGGCACATTCTATTTGGCGCTGGCCAATACGAAAAAACCAACCGCTGAGCGTTGACGCGGGCGCCCAGCGCGCCCGCATGTCAGCCCTTGACGCCCAAGGCCGCTTGCAAGCCCTTGACGGCGCTGTCGGGTGTAGTGAAAACAGGCACTTGAAGGTGTTCGCGCAAAAGCGGCGCCGCCCTAGCCATCGAAAACTGAGCCAAGGCAATGGCCCCAACACCCTCTCGCTGAAGCCCTTGTGCCGCCTCGAGCACCAAGCGATCGTGGGCTGCAACATCGCCGGCATTCAAGGCTTCTAGGGCCTCTGCCGCTAAGGCGGTGCGCACCTTGGTCTCGGGCGAAAACTCGCGCGGCATGGTTTCCAATGTCCCAGCGAACGAAGCAATCAAACCGATGTCATGGGCTTGTCGCTCAATTTGGACAATCATGGCCTCATTGGGCCTGAAGATCGGCAGCTTGCTGTATTTCGCCTGAACCGCTTCAATGCATGGCCCAAATGCCGAGCAAGTGAACAAAATGCCCTGCGCACCCGTGCCGACCACATAGTCAGACAAGTCCATGAAACGCTGGTGCATCACGGCATCCAAGCCCTTCCCCGAGCCCGCCAAATCAGCCGACAGGCTGTCATCCAATAGGTTCATCACCGTGGCATCAGGCCACTGTTCAGCCATAACGCGGTTGATGGGCTCGACCGAATGGGACAGTGCATGAATCAAAGCGATGCGCATGAAAAGACCTTTATGAGTGCATGAAAAACCCGCACATTGTGTGTCAAGCGAACGACTTCGGGTGTACCGTGCGACACAGCGTGTGTACCCTCAGCCGTGCGCCTGCGTCGCCTCATGCCTTGATCTGGCTGGCCGCGTTCAACAGATCCCGGATGCGCAACACCAGCCACAAGCCCAGCACACAAGCGGCTGCATTCAGCAGCCACGTGAGCTCCCAACTGCCATGGGTATCGGCCAACCACGCAGCGACTGGCGGCGCAACAAATTGACCCATCATCGACAACTGAGTTGTCCACCCCAAAGACGTTGACACCGCTTGATCGCTAGGCGCCAACCTCACCGCCAGAGAAAACAGCGAGCCCGGTATGAGCCCGCCCACCATCGAAAACACCAAGGCCGCAGCCATGCGCCAGCCCACTGCAACCGCTTCACCTGCCCCAAACACCAGCATGGCCGAAGCCAACATCGTGACAAAGGCCAGAGCCAAAATGCGCGGCGCAGCAAAGCCCCGGTGCAGCATAGAACCTGCTGCCACATTGCCAGCGATGTTCACCAACGAGGCCAAGGCAGTGACGCCCCCCGCGAGCGCCGCACCAATACCCGCCTCTTGAAGCAAGCTGGGGAAAAAACCAATCAACACCAACCACTGGCTAGAGTACATGCCAAAAGCCAAGGCCACCCACCACGACCCCGGGTTGGTCCACGTCTGCATCAATCGATTGGCCTGGCTCAAGCCAGATGGCTCTGGCGCAGGGGCGCTGGCGGGCGGTACCCATACCCACAAACCCCATGCGCACAACAGCGAGATCACCGCCAGCGTCCACCACCACACGTGCCAAGAGGCCGCTGCGATCACCCACGGACCAAGCAACATGGCCGCAGCCGTGCCAGCAGGCATGAAAGCCCCCCATATACCCAGCACCAACGCCAGATACCTGGCCGTCACCAATCGCCGCAACATGGCTGGGGCCGGCACGACGACCAGCAACACCGCCACACCCTCGAGCGCTCGACACAAAAGCAACACGGCAACCGATTGGCTCGCCCCGCCCAGGCTGCTGGCCACTGCCATCAACAGCAGCCCGCTCAACATGCTGCGCCTCAGACCAAACGCATCAGCCAACATCCCCATGAACACGGCCAACAACATGCCTGCGAATTGCGACAGCGACAACAAAATGCCAGCCTCAACCAAACTCATGCCCAGTTGCGCCTTGAGCACGGGGATGGCCACTGGCACCTTGCCCACGTGCATCGCGACCACCACACCCGCACCGATCACCCAAGCCGCCGCGCGCATGGGCGATGGTGCGTTGGATGCATCAGGTTGTAGCGAAACAGAGGTCATGGTTAAAAACTAAAAATGGTGCGCACGCGTGCCCTAAAAAGGCCGCCCTCAGCAGGCTAAGCCAGCCTGCCCGGGATCATATCGAGAGGCGCAGTGCCCACCGGCCGCCGTGACACAAGCCGGCGGCATTGCACGCAGCGACGATGGCATCAATCAGCGCGCTTTGGCCGACAACATCGGTGCCCACGGCAACCGAATTGACCCGCGCGCCCGAGCGTCAGCTTAACCCTGGGTCCACTGAAACAGCGGCGGTTCCTTGGCAAAAAACCGCTCAACGGCCTGCGCGTTGTAAGGGTCACAAAAACACAAGCCTTGGTCGTTCGCCTCTGTGTTCAGGACCGAGCGCAAGTCTTGGCCCAATGAGTTGCCCACG
>CBFIFT010000027.1:0-18011 GCA_965661935.1 Burkholderiaceae bacterium
GTGTGATGGCATTGGCTTGAAACGCTGCGGCGATGCGCCCAGAAATGCCCAATGAAACTGGTTTAGGAGAAGCAGATGGGTTCATGATGTGCTCACTTCAACCCAGACGTTTGAGCCGCTGCCACGGGCTCTAGTGCGACCGTGTCGCCCGCCTTCAACCCAGCCACGACAACCACACGCTCGCCGCTGAGAATTTGTGCCAGGCGCACCGGCTGCAATACGTAATGGTCTCGATCTGCTCGGGATTGACGCACGTAAACAGCGGTTAGCTCGCCCCGCTGCACCACCGCTTGCAAAGGCACGACCAAACGGCTCTCCTCACCCCATGCAAAGCGCACCTGCAGCTGCTCGCCAGGCACTGATTTGGCGCTAGCGGCGGCATCCAACTCAAGTCTCAACTCAACCGTTTGGCTCACCACATCTGCGCCCGGCAAAATGCTCAACTGAGTCGGCACCACCCACTGGCCTGAGCCCAAATGAACCTGGGTCGAGGACGCGCGGCGCACGTCGTCCACCAAGCTCGCCGGCACATGAACGACCGCCCGCATGCGCTGCGGCTGATACAAAGTCACCACAGGCGTGCCTGCAGCAGCCAAGTCGCCCGCCTCAAGCTGCGTATCTAAAACGACCGCATCCATTGACGCCGTCACACGTGAAAAACCCAATGCGATCTGGGCTTGACTTTGTGCTGCTGCGGCTTGGCTCACTTGCGCTTGGATGTCATCCAATGCAGCCTCGCTCATAAAGCCCTTAGCCACCAATGACTCAGTGCGCTTGAGCTGCGTACTCGCCAACCGCAACTGAGCGGTTGCGGCTGCCAGGTCCGCTTGCAAAATGCGATCGTCCAACTCGGCCAACACTTGACCCTTGCGCACTGTATCGCCCGCTTTTACCGCCAGGCGCAATACGCGACCCGAAGCCTGCGCGGATACGGTCGACTGGGTGCTGGCTTCTAATTGCCCGTCTAATTCAAATGCACGACCAACCGGCTCCGCACGCACAGTGAACGTTGAAACTGAACCCGTTTGCGCGACCGCTGGCACCCATGCGCTCAGCATCAAACAAGCGGCCACTGAAAATTTCGAGGTCATTGCGGAAAATGTCATATGAATTAACTCCTTGGCAGAAGTATATCCTATACCCCCTGGGGTATGCAAGCGTGCGATGGGTCTGTCGCTAAATGGGGTTATTCGCTTGCTGCCTCACACCCTTGTGGCGGTGTGACATAGGTCGCCGCAGCGCTATGAGCGGCCTCAATCGCTGACGTGCACCGCCACCCGAGCATTGAGCGCACAAAAAAGCTCGTAGGCGATGGTCTCTGACGCTGCAGCGACCTCATCGGCCGGCAAAACCGCGCCGCTTTCGCTCCGCCCCCATAAGACGACCTCCGTCCTGGGCAGCGAGACGTCGATGCCTGCGGCGTCGAGTGGCCGCAAATCAACGGCCAACATATCCATGCTGATTCGCCCCACCGTTTGGGTGCGAACACCTCGCACCAAAACTGGGGCGTTTTGCGCGTGGCGGGGGTAACCATCGGCATAGCCGCAGGCCACAATGCCAATTCGCATCGGCTCTTGGGCGGTAAACGTCGAACCGTACCCAACGGTATCCCCCACCGACAGCGTTTGCGTCGCGATGATTTCACTGCGCAAAGTCATCACCGGTTGCAATCCCCAGTGCGCGATGCCATGCGCGGGAAAATCTGGTGAGGCCCCATACAGTGCAATGCCTGATCGAATCCAGTCGGCTGGCAAATTTGAGGTCACTAGGTGCCCAAGCGCCGCCGCGCTGTTGGCTACACAATGCGCACCCATCAGCCCTTGGCTGGCATCCATGTACGTCGACAAAGGCTGCGCTAGGCCAGTGGCACGATCGGCATCGGCGAAGTGGGTCATCAGCGACACCTCTTCAACCTGCGGCAACGCACACAAACGCGACCACGCCGCACGAAATGCCTGGGCGCGAAAGCCCAAACGGTTCATACCCGAGTTCAATTTGAGGTACACCCGGTGACCGACTTGGGTTTTGTGTGTCGCCAGCCAATCAATCTGTTCGTCTTTGTGCACCACGTGCCACAAGTCTAATCGCGAGCACCACTCCAAATCGCGCGGCTCAAATGCACCCTGCAACAGCAAAATGGGTCCGCGCCAAGTCAAGTCGCGCAAGCGCTTGGCTTCTTCAATATCAACCACTGCCAGGCCATCGGCGCTGCGAGCGGCTTCAAAAACGCGCTCAATGCCATGCCCATAGGCATTGGCTTTAACAACGGCCCACACGCGGGCGTCGGGCGCATGCTGTCGCAGTACCTGTAGGTTGTGACGCATGGCGTCGACGTGTATGGTCGCTTGGATGGGGCGTGTCATATGGGTGTTGTTTCGGCGACCGAAAAGACGCCACAAGCCGCTATCCTACAAAACCCCCGCCCCACAGCCAAGCCCAAGAGACCGGCGGGGGGCGTGCTATAAACCTGCACAACGGGCTCACAACAAGCCCACTCACACCATGACCCCCCACCCCCAACCATGAAGCGCGGCTTCTACACCATCATGACAGCGCAGTTTTTCAGCTCGCTGGCCGACAACGCTTTGTTCGTCATTGCCGTAGAGCTGCTCAGGCCCGCTGACCCTGACGGTTGGCAACGCGCGGCATTGGTGCCCATGTTTGCACTTTTTTACGTGGTTCTCGCCCCTTTTGTGGGCGCTTTTGCGGACGCGCACCCCAAGGGTAGGGTGATGTTCATCAGCAATGCGATCAAGATGGCAGGCTGTTTGATGATGCTCACAGGGGTATATCCATTGATCGCTTTTGCAGTGGTTGGCTTGGGTGCGGCAGCTTATTCGCCCGCGAAGTACGGCATATTGACCGAGCTTTTGCCGCCATCGCAACTGGTCAAAGCCAACGGCTGGATCGAAGGGCTCACCATTGCCTCCATTATTTTGGGGGTCGTCTTGGGTGGGCAAATGATTGGGCCCGTCGTGGCACCTTGGTTTTCGGCCATGGGGATTTCAGGTGCCAGCAGCACTGCTCAAATCGCCACCGGCGTCATGATGTTGGTCTACGGTTTGGCGGCGTGGTTCAACACCCGCATACCGCTCACCGGCGTTGAGCCCCACCCTATGCCACGCAAGTGGTGGGCCTTACTGCCAGATTTTCTGGATTGCAATCAGCGGTTGTGGCGAGACCGGTTGGGTCAAATCTCTTTGGCGACCACCACCTTGTTTTGGGGTGTCAGCGGAAACTTGCGCTACATCGTGCTGGCGTGGGCGAGCGTTGCGCTGGGGTATTCAACTGCGCAAGGGTCGGCCTTGGTTGGTGTCGTCGCCATCGGCACAGCGGTGGGCGCGGTCGTCGCCTCTATGCGCATGCACCTCGACAAGGCAACGCGTGTGATGCCACTCGGTGTGATGATGGGGTTGCTGGTGGTGGCGATGATTTGGATTGATCACTTTTGGATTGCCGTGCCCTTTTTGATTGTGGTGGGGGCCATCGGTGGCTTTTTGGTCGTCCCCATGAACGCTTTGCTACAGCACCGCGGTCATTTACTCATGGGGGCGGGGCGATCCATTGCGGTGCAAAACTTCAATGAACAAGCGGCGATTCTGTTGCTTGGTATCGCCTACAGTGCCGCCACTGGCTTTGGCGTGTCGACTTTTGCCGCAGTTGCAGGCTTTGGCGCTTTTGTGGCGCTGGTGATGGCGCTGATTCAGCGCTGGCACCGATACAACCAAGTCCACCATGGTGACGAACTTGCTAAGCTGCTCAAACTGACCCGCGACCAGCCCCACGTGTGAGGCGCAAGGGTCAGGCCATTAATCTACCGCTGCTGCCGTGGGTTGCTGACTGACGGCAGCGTCCAAAACCTCAACCCAATGGCGCACCGGGATGTCAGCGCCGCCCTGCAAATGGGTAATACAGCCGATGTTGGCAGAAACAATGACCTCGGGGCCGGCAGCCATGAGATGCGACATTTTGCGATCGCGCAGCGTCTGAGCGGTTTCGGCTTGCAATACCGAATACGTGCCCGCTGAACCGCAACACATATGTGACTCTTGCGCGGCCAGAGTGACCTCAAACCCCAACTCGCGCAGACCCAGTAAAACTTCGTCTTTCAAGCCTTGGCCGTGCTGCAAGGTGCACGGCGGGTGATACACAAGCCGACCAGCCTCTTGGGCACGCTGAGTGTCCAGCTGGTTTTTAAGAGCCGCCACCAAATCTGGAAGCATCTCGCTCAAGTCGCGTGTGAGCGCACTCACCCGTGCGGCGCGTTCTGCGTAGACAGGGTCATCCGCGAGCAGGTGCCCATAATCTTTGACCATCACACCGCACCCGGATGCATTCATCACGATCGCCTCGGCGCCCGCTTCGATGTGCGGCCACCATGCGTCAATGTTGCGGCGCACTTGTACTTTGGCGCCATCGCTGTCTGCCAAATGGTGTTTCAACGCGCCGCAACAACCTGCCTCTTTGGCCACAATAACCTCAAGCCCTGCAGCATCCAATACCCGCTGCGTCGCGGAGTTGATATTGGGCGCCATGCTCGGCTGTACGCAGCCCGCAAGCATCAAGACTTTTCGAACATGGCTGCGCTGTGGCACGCGACCCGCATCCTGTCGCGGCGGAACTTTAGCTTGCAATGTCGCCGGTAGCAAAGGCCGCACCCATTGGCCCAAACGCATGGCTGGAGCAAAGAGCGGCGAGTTCAAGCCCCACTTCAGAGCTTCTCGCGCGGCCCGCTCTGACCAAGGGCGAGACACTTTTTGCTCGACCACCTCGCGACCAATGTCCACCAAATGCCCATAGTCCACGCCGCTTGGACACGTGGTCTCGCAATTGCGGCACGTCAAGCAGCGATCCAGGTGGATTTGCGTCTCCCGTGTGGGCTCTTGGCCCTCCAAAACCTGCTTGATCAAATAAATGCGACCTCTGGGCCCATCCAACTCATCGCCAAAAATTTGATAAGTCGGGCAAGTCGCCGTACAAAAACCGCAGTGCACACATTTGCGCAAAATGGCCTGCGCCTGATCACCCAATGGGGTGTTCAAAAACTCTTCGGATAAATTGGTTTGCATGCTGCTCAGCCCAAACGTTGGGTGCGAAACACACCATGTGGATCGAATTGCGCCTGCAAGCGCTCATTGATTTGGGCCAGCGCAGGCGCAAGCGTTGAGTACACGCCGACCGCCTTATCCGCCAACCCGTGCGCTACGCTGACCCGAAACAATGTCGCGTGCCCACCCACCCGAGCGGCCCAGTCCCGCAAACCGTGAGCCTCGTGCGCGCTGGCCCAAAACCAACGCTGTGCACCATGCCACTCCATCAACCGAGGCAGGCCCAACTCCATGACTGGCGAGGCTGGGGGCACACTCAACCGCCACAAGCAGGCCTGATCATCTGGGGCGTTGGCAAAAAAATGCAACCGCTGATCTCGCAGCGCAAACCAATCTAATTCGGTCGCAGACTCGAGGCCATGCAGCGCAGAGTCGCGGGTATCCAAGAGCATTTGATCACGGGCTGCATCAATGGCAACCTGCGCGCCCCGCAAACGCACGGATAGCACGCCCAAGCCAGATGCAGCATCGGCCACCCAGCAACTGGCATCTATCGGCAGAGGCTGTGCGCGCCATCTCAGCAATTGCTCGAGCGCGTCTTTTTGTGCACATTGCCAGTTCAAGGTGGCCTGCGCCAAAGGCATGGGAAGCACCTTGATGGAAAGCTGTGTGATCACGCCCAGCGTACCCATGCTCCCCGCCAAAAGGCGGCTGACGTCATAGCCCGCCACGTTCTTCATCACTTGGCCCCCAAACTGCAGGTGCTCGGCCTTGCCATTGATCAAATGCGCCCCGAGCACAAAGTCGCGCACCCCGCCCACGCTGGCGCGCCCAGGCCCTGCCAAGCCAGCAGCCACGACCCCACCCAGGGTGGTGTCAGCCCCCCACCTGGGTGGGTCAAATGGCAGGTACTGGTTGTGGGCGGCCAATAGGCCTTCAAGCTGGCTCAACGGTGTGCCCGCCCCAGCGGTCACCACCAACTCGGTTGGCTCATACGCAATCTCGCCGATCAAGGCCCGTGTTGACAAGGTATCGCCATTAAGCGCTTGACCCAAAAAGTCTTTGGTACCGCCTCCGACAATCCGCAGGTGGGATTGCTGTCGCGCAGCTTGTGCGACTTGGGCTTGAATGGATTGAATGGCGTCTTGCATGGCAACATATTATCGAAGTCCCACCCTGCAGGCGTGAAAATTTCTAACGCCCGCTGTGAATCGCCCAGCAAAAAGGGTCAGAGCATATGCCCTGACCCTTGTCGTGGATCGAAGGGGCGCCGACGGCGCCCTCCTCAATCAGCGAACGTATGCCGATTCGCCATGGCTGGTGATGTCCAAGCCCTCGCGCTCTGCCTCTTCGCTGACACGCAAGCCGCCAGTCAACATGCCTGCAATCTTGTAAGCCAAGAAGGCGACGACGGCTGACCAAACGATGGTGATCAAGACGCCCTCGGCCTGAATCCAGACCTGAGACAGGATGTCAAAGTCATCGCCACCCGTGCCGCCCAAGCTAGGCGCAGCGAACACACCCGTCAGCAATGCGCCAACAATACCGCCGACACCGTGGACGCCAAACACGTCCAACGTGTCGTCAGCACCCAAGATGCGCTTGAGACCAGAGACGCCCCAGACACAGACGGCGCCCGATACCAAGCCGATGATGATTGCACCCATGGGACCCACACTGCCACAGGCAGGTGTGATCGCAACCAAGCCAGCCACAGCACCCGATGCGGCACCCAACATCGAGGCCTTGCCTTTGGTCACCGACTCAACCAAGCACCATGACAACACCGCTGCTGCAGGCGCCAACAAGGTGTTGACGAATGCCAGGGTTGCACCGGACGTGGCTTCCAGGTTTGAGCCAGCGTTGAAGCCAAACCAACCCACCCACAGCAAAGAGGCGCCGACCATGGTCAACGTCAGGCTGTGAGGCGTCATGTTTTCTTTGCCATAGCCCAGGCGCTTGCCCAAGACGTATGCACCCACCAAGCCGGCTACACCCGCATTGATGTGCACCACCGTGCCGCCTGCGAAATCAAGCGCACCCTTGTCGAGCAAGTAACCACCCACACCCCACACCATGTGTGCAATCGGCAGGTAAGCGAACGTAAACCACAACACGGAGAACAACAACACGGCGCTGAACTTCATGCGCTCAGCAAAAGAGCCCACGATCAGCGCACAAGTGATGCCTGCAAAAGTGGCCTGAAACGCCACAAAAATGAACTCAGGGATCTTGACGTTGTCTGTGAATGTGTCAGCCAACGAATCGGGCGTGATGCCCATCAAAAATGCTCGGCTGAGGTCGCCGATGATCAAACCCTCGGCGCCAAACGCCAGAGAGTAGCCATACACCGCCCACAACACGCAAATGAGCGAGAAGACCACCATCACCTGCATCAACACAGACAACATGTTCTTCGCCCGCACCAAGCCGCCATAAAACAGCGCCAAGCCTGGCACCGCCATCATGACGACCAGCAGCGTTGAAAGCATCATCCAAGAGACATCGCCCTTGCTCACAGTCGGGCCAGCATCCGCCGCCAGCGCCAGCGCAGAGGCGCCCAAACCTGAAACCAGTACCGCCAGCTTTGCTGCCGGACTCGCCCATGAAGACATCGTTCGCTCTTTCATGTCTATTCCTTTCATTTTCTTCAAATAAGGGCTCACAGCGCTTCGCCGCCGGTTTCACCCGTGCGAATGCGAATCGCTTGATCCAGCGGTGTTACAAAAATCTTGCCGTCGCCGATCTTTCCAGTGCGCGCCGCACCCTCGATGGCTTCGATGACGCTGTCGACCAGCTCGTCCGAGATGGCGGCCTCCAACTTGACCTTGGGCAAAAAGTCAACCACGTATTCCGCGCCGCGGTACAGCTCGGTGTGACCCTTTTGGCGACCAAAGCCCTTGACCTCTGTGACAGTGATGCCTTGTACGCCGACGCTGGCCAGTGCTTCACGCACCTCGTCCAACTTGAACGGCTTGATGATGGCGGTGATGAGTTTCATGAAAGTCCTTTCCAAACAAGTTTGTTCCCCCGCCCTGATGCACGGACCGTGCCAACTCTGTCGACCCCTCCTAAATGGCAATGAAAACCGTGGCTTTGTTCAGCAAATGCACCAAGTCAAGCCGCCACCCATGCACCAAGTGAACGCCATGCCCACGCGGCGCACCAGTTTGGTGCCCGGCGCGCGCCCTTTGCGTGCGCTATTTCACGTGGCCCGGAAATCAACGAGACACCACAATGGGCAAACGCCCACCTCCTGGAGTTCGCCATGGGCATGGCCCACACCCAAAGCCGCGCCCTGCTCGGACTTCACACACCTTGCGTACATGTCGAGGTCGATCTGGCCAATGGACTGCCCAGCTTCACATTGGTCGGCTTGGCAGACACCGAAGTCAAAGAGGCCCGCGAACGGGTGCGGGCAGCCATCGTCAACAGCGGCTTAACGTTTCCCAACAACCAGCGCATCACGGTCAACCTTGCGCCGGCTGACTTGCGCAAGGATTCGGGTCGCTTTGATTTGGCCATTGCTTTGGGCATCTTGGTGGCCAGTGGGCAAATCCCTGCTTTTGACCCAAACCAGTGGACGTTTGCGGCAGAGCTCTCTTTGAGCGGCCAGCTCAGGCCGGTCGCCGGCGCGTTGGCCATGGCGCTAAACATGGCCAACGAAGGCGCCTCTGGCGCACTGGTTCTTGCCGGCGAAAACGCCGCCGAAGCCGCGCGCGTGCCCAAACTGCGTGTAGCCAGTGCCCAGCACTTGTTGGATGTCGTGGCCCATTTTCTGCAGAGCCAAGTCACCGGCACAACAGCGAACGCCCCGCACGACTCAGCGGAGCAGGCCGGTTGGCACTGGCCACAACCCCCCGAGCTTGAAGTGCGCACCCTATCCATTAGTTTGGCGGATGTTCGGGGTCAAGACAGCGCCAAACGCGCGCTGGCCATTGCTGCCGCTGGCGGCCACTCCGTCTTGTTGGTCGGTCCTCCAGGCTCGGGCAAGTCGATGCTGGCTCAGCGGTTCATCAGTTTGTTGCCCCCACTGTCCGAAGCCGAGGCACTGCAAAGCGCCGCCATCCAATCGCTGATGGGTGGGTTTCAGGCGGAGCAATGGGGTCACCGCCCCATGGTCAGCCCCCACCACTCAGCCAGTGCGGCCGCACTCATTGGCGGCGGCTCGCCGCCGCGCCCAGGCGCCATCACCCAAGCCCACCACGGCATTTTGTTTCTCGATGAACTGCCCGAGTTCAATCGCCCCGCTCTTGAAGCGCTTCGCGAACCCCTAGAGACGGGCACGATTCACATCAGCCGCGCCAGCCACCACGCCCAGTTTCCTGCTCAGTTTCAACTGATCGCGGCCATGAATCCTTGCCCGTGTGGCTATTGGGGCCACCCTTTGCGTCCTTGTAGATGCACGCCGGATCAAGTGGCGCGCTACCAAGCCCGCATCAGTGGTCCACTGCTGGATCGCATTGATTTGCAAGTTGAGGTCAGCGCCATTGACCCAGCAACCCTTTTGTTTGACCCCTCCCGGACATCACCTGACGCGACACAGTCAGCCTCAGCCACACTGCCCAGCGTGGCACAGACCGTGGCCGCAAGACACCTTGCCTTGCAACGCCAAACTTGCCTCAACGGCGAGCTCCAAGGAGATGCGCTACTTGCCCATGCAGGCGTGGTCGGAGATGACGCTACTTTTTTACATGCTGCAGCCAATCGGCTGTATTGGTCTTCGCGCCGAATTCACCGAGTGCTGCGAGTCGCCCGCACCATTGCCGACTTAGCCCAACATGAGGCCGTCACCCGTATGCACCTCGCAGAGGCCATGCAATACCAGCGGGCGCTGCTGAACACCGGTACCACCTGAGCATGCCGCGCGCTCAAGGCGACCGGGGCCACAGCGTAAGCACACCGCTTAACCCGGCTCGTCAGCAGTTAAGCGCGCCTTAGTCGGCCCTGGGGTTGCCCGGGTTCTTGCTGCATTCCGAAAAGAAAATCACCGCACCCATCAAATCGATGTGCTCCAAACACTGCTGGCCAACCTCCTCGCTGAGCAGTCGATGCAGTGTCATCTCTTGAAACAACAACTTCAGTTCGTCTAGATCTTCAAGCTGTAAACGGGTGTTCAGTCGAGCAATGGCAACAGGGTCGTTGGAGCCCACACCTCGCACGCGCGATATCACGGCATTGACCAGTCGAACTTGATAAGTGACAAAGCTGCGAAACGCCACCAAGTCCTGAAAACGCGCCGACATGCGCTGACCCTGATAGGCCCTTGCATAAAAATCGTGTGTGTATGTTGGAACGGTTCGCATGGTCTCTCGGTCGCGCCAAGCACCCTAAGAAAAGTCAAGGCTGAATCGAAAACTGGGCGTCATGCCGGCAGCATGAAAACGCGAGCGACGGTAGCCGCCGCGAATCATTCGCTTATTTTGATGTAAAAACAATATGAATAAACTAGGGTAAAGCCCCATTTGTCACGTTTTGCGAGAGCGCAAGCTTTGACGAACAAGGCATGTGAAGACCATGCAGACATGCGCGGCAATGTGACTTTCCACACTTTCCCGGTCTAAGTTTCTTCCTCAGCCACATCGGCAAGGGCCAAATCCGTACACACTTTGGGGCGCCACTCAATCCCGCATTGGGTGTCATCGGTTTGGACTCGGCCAAATGACCGAGCGGTGCCAACCACACCCGCCAAGCCCAATGGCTAAGCGTGCGCAATCACACCAACTTGCTGGGCACCTTATGGACAACATCGACCAACGCATCATTGGCCTACTCGCCGAGGACGGGCGAATGTCCGTCACCAAAATAGCCTCTGAGATCGGCCGCTCACGGGTCGCCACGCAAAACCGCATCGATGCCATGTTGCGCGATGGTGAGATTCAGGGTTTCAGTATTCGGCTCAAATCGCGCCCAATATCCGCACTGTTCGAGGTGCGCTTGCACCCCAAACAACGGTGTGAGCAAATGCTTCCAAGGCTGCGCCAACATTACGCCTTCAAACACGCTTGGTCGGTCACTGGTGACAGTGACTTGTTCATTTGGGTGGAGGTGGATCAAATGCAAACTCTGCAAGATATCCAATCCTTTTTGGTGCAACAAGCTGAAGTGGCGCAAGCGGCCACGCACACCGTCGTCAAACACCACGCCTGACAGGCGGCCACACCACACCCCAACGCCCACGCTGTGTCTTCGGTGGCTTGCTCAAACGCCACTGTGCATACCGCGCTCATTTTGACTAAGCAAACTGGCGCTATGGGCATTCTTTTGTTCGCAACGCAACTGGTGCACGCCCGATCGGAAAAGCAAACTATTGCTTTTTTAGGAGGAGGTGAGGCCATGAAACTTCATGATCGAGACAGCGTCGCCGCGTTCGCAGCCGAAGCGTGGCAACACGATGCGTTCAGTCATTTCGCGAGCACACTGACACAGCGTGCACCAGCTTTTCCTTGCTATTTTGGCGTCGCGGGTTTCGCCCTCAACCAGCTTCGATACGACTTCATCGAGCATGACATCGGCAGCCGACAAGCCGCGTTGCACTTGGCTGCAACTTTGCAAACTTTTTTGCCCCGCTCCAAAGAGTTTGGAAAAAACACCTCGCTGGTGGTGTTTTTCAAAGAGACCGGCGACTTGGGCTTGGCGCATTACGCAGATCGATTTTGGGACCTGCTCAGCCGCCTTCACGAGGCTGATGCCCGCGCTTGGCCCAAGCAAATACCCCAAGACACAGACAACGCGCACTGGGAGTTTTCGTTTGGCGGTGAACCTGTTTTTGTCGTCTGTGCCACGCCATCGCACCACGCCAGAAAGAGCCGCCATTCACGTTACCTCATGCTGACTTTTCAGCCACGGTGGGTCTTTGAGGGTCTCATCGGGCCTGACGCACCTCGAACCACAGAAATACAAACCGAGATTCGAGAGCGAATCGCCGCCTACGACACCACCCCAGCATCCGGCTTCTTAAGCACTTATGGGCTGCAAGAGAACCGCGAGTGGAAACAGTACTTTTTGGACGATGGCCGTGACAGCGCTCCCGGGGCCTGCCCATTCAATCACCACCTCAACCAACTCAACGCCCAAGTGATAAAGACCAACGTGTGCGACCTCAACGCCACAGTGCACGAGCTGCTGCCACCCACAGGCGCCATTGAAGTTCAGTACGACACCCCACACCGCGTACACGAAGAGCACCGCCACGACTGTCACGAGACCTTGCACGTGGTGGAGGGCAGCATTGACTTCATCATCCAAGACAGCCAATTGCATTGCGAACCCGGTGACCGGCTGTTGCTTCCCGCGCGCACACCGCACAAGTCCATCGCCGGCGAACAAGGCTGCACCTACGTGATCGCCACACGCATCGTGCCGCCCAGCCCAAGCATCCAATTGAAGGGTCTGGTGAGCGCTTGAGCCCGTCTAAAAAAATGGGGGTGGTGGTCGCCACCGCCATGTCTGTCACCATCGTCGTTGGCGCTGGGCTGCTGGCGCTTCCGGGCATCAGTTACGCACTGGCTGGACGCTATGGCTACCTACCCTGGCTGGCAGTGGCCTTGGCCATGATCCCGCTGTTGAAGATATTTGCCGACTTCGCAACCCACCACCCCAGCGCTGGGGGCGTGGTGGGCTATGTCAGGTTGTCGCTCGGCACGCGCATGGCGGGCATCACCGAGGTCATTGCACTGGGGACGTTTTCTCTCGGTATTCCGGCCATTGCTTTGATTGGTGCAGACTATTTGCGCGCTTTCTTGCCAGACATGTCGGTGACTTATGCGGCCATTGGCTTGGTTACTTTGGCATATGTCGCAGGCCTGGTGGGCGTCAAACTCTCTGGCAAAGTGCAGACTGGCTTGGCCACCTTCATCGTCCTCGGCCTGTTGGCCATTGGCTTGGGCTTCTGGTGGCAACAGTCTTTTGTGGTTGGTGCCCCTGAATTGGAGCCTTCTGTGCTTGGCATGACTCAAGGTTCGAGCGGGCATCCGCTGGCCGGCATCGGCATGGATGTCGACACAACAGGTTGGGGCCTGCTTTTGCAACACGTCGTTGCTGGCGTACCCGTGGTGTTGTTTGCCTATACCGGTTGGGAGCTCACCGCTTTCTTGGCTGAGGACATGCACGAACCTGAGCACACGCTGCCCATTTCGATTTGGTCGAGCTTTGTGCTGGTGACAGGCATGTACCTGTTCATCGCTTGGTTGGTCGCAACCTATGCCAACGATGATCCGGGATGGCAAACCACCCCATTTGTGCTGCTGGCCAAGGCGTGGTTAGGCGAAGGGGCTGGGCGTGTGGTGGCGCTGATTGGCGTGCTCGTGGTGCTTGCAAATGTGGTGGGTGCGTTTCTATCTGCCTCTCGCGGCATTTTTGCAGCCGGTCGCGACGGCTTACTTCCCAAACAAGTCGGCTATATGTCGAGCGCAGGCGAACCTTTACTGGCCATGACTTTGACATGGGCTCTCTTCGTCGGCGTCATCGCACTGACACAGGCATCCGAGCTCGGGGTTGGGCTATTGCTGCAGTTGGCAGGGCAAAACTTTTTTGTGCTTTATCTGCTCACCGCGGTTGGCTACATCCACCAGTTTCAGTCGCACAGCCACCGCCGGTGGATCGGCGCCCTCAGTGTGCTGACGGTGTTGGCCATGATGTGGACATTCAGCTTGGCGGGTGTCATCTATTGCGCCTGCCTCGCAGGCATCGGTTATGCGTTGAGTTGCAGCGCACCCCAAGCCACAAAGGCTCCGTTCCGGTAATCGGGCTTGCCGTAGTTAAACAGCCCACCTGCGGGGTGTTTGACCGAGCCCCCAGCGGCGCGCAACACAGCATCGCCCGCGCAGGTGTCCCACTCCATGGTCGGCCCAAATCGGGGGTACACGTCGGCCTCGCCCCCAGCTAGCAAACAAAATTTGAGCGATGAGCCCACAGAGACGGTGTCGCCAACCGGGTGATCTTTTAACCAAGCCTCGGTTTGCGCGTCACGGTGTGAGGCGCTGGCGACTGCGGTCCAATGCGCCGGCGGCACGGCGCGCACGGCCAGCACTTGGCGAATGCCCGCACACTCTTCGTATGCCAAACTGGCGTCGCCATTCTGACCACTCACACCCATGAACAAACGGTCCAAAGCCGGCGCGAACACCAAGCCGGCAATCGGCACACCGTGGTCCACCAAGCCAATGTTCACGGTGAATGCCCCCTGACCGTCTCGCTTCATAAATTCCTTGGTGCCATCCAGCGGGTCAACCAAAAAAAATCGGCTGGTCACCGCCAACGAGTGGCTGCTGGCATTTTCTTCTGATACGACTGGAATATCGGGTGCAAGCGCTGCGAGCGCCTTCAAGATCACCCGCTCGGCTGCGGCATCTGCCTCAGTTACAGGACTGCCATCGGCCTTGGTCGTTGCCTCTGGCGCATTTTCATAAACCGCCATGATGCACTCACCCGCCTCTCTTGCAACGGGTTTCAAAGCCTCGAACAGCGCAACCACATTCATCACCACTCCTTAGAACTTCTCAGTCCACATCTTGCCACGGTCCCCAGCAACGCCAAGCGGAACCCAATCAGCCTCTGCCATCAAAGGGTGGCCAGCAAGCGCAAGCCAAGCAATGCGAACACGACGGAGCTCAGCCGAGCCAAAACCCTTTGAATGCCCGGACGACCACGAATCACATCTGCCACTTTGCCCGCAAAGTAACTGATGCTGCCGAAAACCAGCAAGGTGGCCAGCATGAACAGGGCGCCGAGCATGGCAATTTGCGGCACCGCCGCACCTTGGGTGGGGTCAACAAACTGAGGCAACAGTGCCAAAAAGAACAAGCCCACCTTGGGGTTGCTCAGGTTCATGAAAAGCCCTCGGCGCCACAATGGCCAAAGTGAACCACGCCGCGCACTTTCGCGCTGAGGGCTCGGGCCCGGTTCCAGAGCTTGTAAAGGTGCAGCGGGTGCATGCCATGCACCCCATGCCAAATAAAGCAAGTAGCCCGCCCCCCAGAGCTGAATGGCTTGCAAGGCGCGCGGCATAGATGCCAACGCGGCGGCCAGCCCCAGCGCCACGGCGGTGGTGTGCACCATCAAGCCCGTGCATAAACCCAGCACCACCACCCAGCCAGAGCGCGCACCTGATTGCACCGATTGGGCCATGACGAACATGTTGTCGGGGCCAGGTGTCAACGCCAGCCAAATAGACAAGCTCCAGAATGCCAGGGCTGTATCGCCACTCATCACTGACGGGTGCCCAATCAGAGGTTGGGGCCCAAGAGCCGGCGCAAGCTGTCTGGCCCAACCCCGCTGCGCTGCGCAAGGTCGCGCAATTGATCATCACCGACCTTGCCCACGTTGAAGTACGTGGCCTCGGGGTGTGCCAAATAGAAACCACTGACGCTGGATGCTGGGGTCATGGCCAAACTCTCAGTCAGCCCCATGCCAACAGCGGGCGCGTCCAGCAAGTCGAACAGCGCTTGTTTGGCGCTGTGATCTGGGCACGCAGGGTAACCGGGCGCGGGGCGAATGCCTTGATATTCCTCGCGAATCAAGGCCTCGTTGTCTAGTGTCTCTTCGCTTGCATAACCCCACCACTCCGTGCGCACACGCTGGTGCAAGTACTCTGCGGCGGCCTCCGCCAAGCGGTCTGCCAGGGCTTTCACCATGATGGCTTTGTAGTCATCGTTCGCAGCTTCATAGCGCGCGGCCAAGGCATCTGCACCCGACACATTCACCGCGAATGCGCCGGCGTAATCTGCAGCCTGTAACTGGTCGGCCACAAAGTCGGCCAGACACCGGCTGGGGCGCAGGTGGCCGTCGACGCTTGTTTTTTCAGTTTGTTGGCGCAAGCCGTACCAAGTCAAAACAGCCTGCTGGCGACTTTCGTCAGCATAGAAAGCAATGTCATCCGAGCCCACGCGTTGGGCAGGATAAAGGCCGACGGCCGCGTGAATGCTCAGGGCTTGGTTGGCCAGCAACTTGGCCAGCATCGCCTGACCATCGGCAAATACTTTTTGCGCCGCCTCACCTACCACCGCGTCTTGCAAGATCGCTGGGTATTTGCCGGCCAGATCCCACGTCTGAAAAAACGGGGTCCAGTCGATGTAGCTCGAAATGGTCTCAACGGGTAGGTTTTTGAGGTGTCTCTTGCCCAAAAACTGAGGTGTCTTGGGTCTGTATTGCGCAAAGTCGACACGCGCAGCATTGCGTCGCGCTTGGGCCAGTGGCCACATCGTTTGCGCCTTTTTGTTGGCGTGCTGCTCGCGCACACGCTCAGCATCGGCCGCAAGGTCGGTCTTGTATTGAATAGCGCCCTCGCCCAACAAACCCTGTGCAACCGACACACTGCGAGAGGCGTCGGGCACATAAACCACAGGACCGCTGTAATGGGGCGCAATTTTGACCGCCGTGTGCACGCGGCTGGTGGTCGCACCACCAATCATCAGCGGCGTCTGCCGTTCGACGAACCACGCATCTTTTTGCATTTCCTCGGCGATCACCTGCATTTCTTCAAGACTGGGCGTGATCAGGCCAGACAGCCCAATGATGTCGGCGTTGACCTCTTTGGCCTTGTTGAGAATATCTTGCCAAGGAACCATTACGCCCATGTTGATGACATCAAAGTTGTTGCACTGCAAAACCACAGTGACGATGTTTTTGCCAATGTCGTGCACGTCGCCCTTGACCGTTGCAATGACGATTCGACCTTGGGTCTTGACCTCGTCCCCCGCGGCCAACATTCGGGCCTTTTCTTCCTCAATGTAGGGGATGAGGTGCGCCACGGCTTGCTTCATGACACGGGCGCTTTTCACCACTTGCGGCAAAAACATCTTGCCCTGACCAAAGAGGTCGCCAACCACGTTCATGCCATCCATGAGCGGGCCCTCGATCACATGCAAAGGGCGCCCGCCCTCAGCCGCAACCGTTTGCCACATTTCTTCAGTGTCTTCGACGATGTGCTCGGTGATGCCGTGAACCAGCGCATGGCTGAGTCTTTCTTTGATACCCAACTCTCGCCAAGCATTTCGTTTGCTGTCGTCTTTGGCGTTGCCGCGGGCCTCATCGGCCACCTCGATCAAACGCTCCGCAGCGTCCGAGCGGCGGTTCAGCACCACATCTTCTACCCGCTCACGCAGTGTCGGCTCGAGCTCGTCGTACACCCCGACCATGCCGGCGTTGACGATACCCATGTCCATGCCTGCGGCAATGGCATGGTAGAGAAACACCGTGTGCATGGCCTCGCGCACAGGGTCGTTGCCGCGAAAACTAAACGACACGTTGGAGACGCCACCGCTGACTTTGGCACCTGGCAAGTTGGCCTTGATCCACCGCGTGGCGTTGATGAAGTCCACGGCATAGTTGTTGTGCTCTTCGATGCCGGTGGCAATCGCAAAGATATTGGGGTCAAAGACGATGTCCTCTGGCGGGAAACCCACCTCATCGACCAATATTCGATAAGCCCGCTCACAAATTTCGATTTTCCGCTCGTAGCTATCGGCCTGACCTTGCTCGTCAAATGCCATGACCACCGCTGCCGCACCATAACGCATCACCTGTTTCGCTTGGTGCTTGAAAGCGGCCTCTCCCTCTTTGAGCGAGATGGAGTTGACAATGCTCTTGCCTTGCACACAACGCAATCCGGCCTCAATGACCGACCACTTGCTGGAGTCAATCATGATGGGCACTCGGGCAATATCAGGCTCGGAGGCAATCAGGTTTAAAAACCGGACCATCGCCGCTTCGCTGTCCAACATGGCTTCATCCATGTTGATGTCAATGATTTGAGCGCCGTTCTCAACCTGCTGGCGCGCCACCGCCAATGCCTCATCAAACTGCTCGTTCAACACCATGCGGGCGAAGGCCTTTGAGCCAGTCACATTGGTGCGTTCTCCGACGTTGATGAACAGGGTGCTGGCGTCCGTCCGCAGCAGCTCTAAGCCCGACAACATCATGGGGGCAATCGTGGCTTCTCTCGTAGTCATGTGTTTCTCACCT
>CBFIFT010000028.1:0-16980 GCA_965661935.1 Burkholderiaceae bacterium
TGCGAAGTGCCATGGCGATGTCTGAGGTGATCAAGTCACCCGCAATCGGAATCACTGCGGTGTGGCGGATGGCGCCACCCGAGAAAATCGCAATGTCTGTGGTGCCACCGCCAATATCTACCAGCACCACGCCCAACTCGCGCTCGTCGTCGGTCAACACCGAGTGGCTTGATGCCAGCGGGTTAAGCATCAGCTGATCAACTTCTAGCCCGCAACGCCTCACGCATTTGATGATGTTTTCAGCCGCACTTTGAGCGCCTGTGGCGATGTGCACTTTGGCTTCTAGGCGCAAGCCGCTCATGCCAATGGGCTCTTTGACGTCTTGGCCGTCGATCACAAACTCTTGGGGTTCGACCAACAGCAGGCGCTGGTCGGCCGGGATGTTGATGGCGCGCGCGGTTTCTATGACTCGTGCCACATCTGAGGCCGACACCTCACGGTCTTTGATCGCCACCATGCCACTGCTGTTCATTCCGCGTATGTGGCTGCCAGTGATGCCCGTGAAGACCCGCCCAATGCGGCAGTCCGCCATGAACTCGGCCTCTTTCAGGGCTTGTTGGATGCTCTGCACTGTGGCGTCAATGTTGACCACCACGCCGCGCTTCAAGCCTTGGCTGTCGGCCACGCCAATGCCAGCGAGTTTCAAGTCACCGCTGGTCTGTACCTCAGCCACCACCACCATCACTTTGGAAGTGCCGATGTCTAAACCAACGACCAAATCTTTGTATTCCTTTGCCATTTTTTTCTCTGGTGGATTGAAGTTACTGACGCCTGCCAACTGAAATGCCAGCTAAGGCAACGGCATAGCCATTGGGATAGCGCAAATCGATGCTGCGCAACGGTTGATCAAATCTTTGACGGAGCTGGGGCAAGGTCGAAATCATGGCTTCGACTTGCATCAACCAGTCTTGGGTTTGCGAGCGACCCAGCGCCAGCTCAATCGAGTCGTTCAAAGTCGCGTGCCAAATCCCCTCGGGCGACAGGCTCAGCTTGTGTACCCCAAGCTGCACAGGGCCGAGTCTGGCCGCCAACTCGTGGTAAGCCTGCACGACCGCTTGAACTTGCAGGTCCGGACCACTCAATACCGGCCAATCGCTTGCCTTTTCGCCCTCTGCCTGCGCTTCAAAGATTTCGCCATGTGCGTTCACCAATTGGGCGCCCTGGGCGTCTTTCCACCAAGCTATGGCTTGGTGCTCTTCGATTGAGACGGTTAGCCCATTGGGAAAGTGACGCTGCACTTTGGCCTGACGCACCCAAGGAACATCCTCGACCAGCGCCTTCACCTGCTTCAAATCTACGGCCAGAAAGCTCTCATCCAACACGTGGCGCAGTGCGCGACGGGCCCCGTCGTGCGTGCGGTGGGCGTCATTTCCGACGAATTGCAACTGCTCAACACGCCACTCTGGGTGGCGATAGGCCCATGTCGCCAAAGCAGAAATCGCGATGCCCAGCGCCACACTGATCAGGTACGGCGCGCTAGACACCAGCAACTGGCGTCGCAACTGAGCAGCGCTGGGCGACATGCTCATGCCTCATCCCCCTTGTAGTCCAGCCGCGCATGAGCCAGCAACCACATACACAAGTCGGGATAGCTCATGCCAGCGTGTGCAGCCGACATGGGAACCAAAGAGTGGCTGGTCATGCCCGGCGACGTGTTGATCTCAAGCAAGTAGGGCTGCTGGGTGCGCTGATCGATCATCACATCCACCCGGCCCCAGCCGCTACAACCCAGCGTTTGATAGGCGCGAAGCACCCATTGCGAAATGCTCGCCTCCAAGTCGGCCGCCAACCCCGAAGGAATCAGGTATTGCGTCTCTTCGCCAAAATACTTGTTGTGGTAATCGTAATTACCGTCTGGCGCCACCACCCGAATCATTGGCAAAGCAGTGGCGTTGGCACCTTGCCCCAAAACAGGCTGTGTGACCTCTTGCCCCTCGATAAATTGCTCGCACAAGACCAAGGGGTCCATGGCGGCAGCTTTTTTATAGGCTTGCGCACAGTCCTCATAGCGGGTCACCTTCGTGAGCCCCAAAGTCGAGCCTTCGCGTGAGGGCTTCACAATCATCGGGCTACCCAAGGCTTTGAAGGCTGCTTGCGTCTCTTCCACGCTGGCCACTTGGTGCCACTGGGGTGTCGGAATGCCTTCGCTGCGCCAAATCTTTTTGGTCAGCAGTTTGTCCATGCCCACACTCGAAGCCAGCACGCCCGAGCCTGTGTACGGAATGCCCAAAATCTCAAGTGCGCCTTGAAGCGTGCCGTCCTCACCATAGCGGCCGTGCAAGGCGATAAAACAGCGCGTGTAGCCTTGCTCTTTGAGCAGGTGAAGTGACTCGGTGCTCGGGTCAAACGCGTGCGCGTCAACACCACGGCCTTGCAGCGCTGCCAACACACCTTGGCCCGACATCAGGGACACCTCGCGTTCAGCTGACCTTCCGCCAAACAGCACGGCGACCTTACCCAGAGCCTCTGGTTGAGGGACTTGGTATTCAAAAGGCGTGTTCATAGATTCGCCTCCGTGGTGGGTGCAGCCATCGCCACCAATTGCGCAGGCACCTGGCTGATCGAGCCCGCGCCCATACAAACGACCACATCGTTTGCGCGCGCGTGTTGAAAAATTTGTGTGGCCAAGTCCGCGATGTCAGCGACAAACACAGGCTCAATTTGCCCAGCCACTCGCAAGGCTCTGGCCAATGCGCGTCCATCTGCGGCCACGATGGGCGGTTCGCCAGCGGCGTATACGTCCGCCAAGATCAAGGCATCGGCATGACCAAGCACCGCGACAAAATCGTCAAAGCAATCGCGGGTTCGGGTAAACCGATGGGGCTGAAACGCCAAGACCAATCGTCTGGTCGGAAACGCGCCGCGCGCCGCTGCAATGGTGGCTGCCATCTCAACGGGGTGGTGTCCGTAGTCATCGATCACCCGCATGCTGCCGCCTTGAGGTAGGGCCACATCGCCATAACTTTGAAACCGACGGCCAACACCTTCGAATTGCGCCAAGGCGCGAACGACGGCGTCATCGGGCACATCCATTTCGTCGGCAACAGCCACAGCTGCCAACGCGTTGAGGACGTTGTGGTGTCCGGGCAGCGCCAAACTGATTTTCAAATCCGCTTGTCCCGGGCGCAGCTTGCGCTGCACCGTGAACACCATGCGGTCTTGTTCAGCCTTGATGTCAACCGCTCTGATTTTGGCGTCTTCGCTCACGCCATAGCCGACAATGGGGCGGGCGATTTCAGGCAGCAAGTCGCGCACATTGGGGTCATCAACACACACGATGGCCGTGCCGTAAAAAGGCATGCGGTGCAAAAAGTCGATGAATGCCTGTCGCAAGCGGCCAAAGTCATGGCCGTACGTTTCCATGTGATCCGCGTCTATGTTGGTGACCACAGCCGTCATGGGCAGCAGGTTCAAGAACGATGCATCAGACTCGTCGGCTTCTACGACAATCATGTCGCCAGTGCCGAGTTTGGCGTTGGCGCCAGCGCTGTTGAGGCGCCCGCCGATCACAAACGTGGGGTCCATGCCGCCCTCATGCAACACGCTGGCCACCAAACTGGTGGTCGTTGTTTTGCCGTGGGTGCCGGCGATGGCGATGCCATGTTTCATGCGCATCAATTCGGCCAACATCACCGCGCGCGGCACCACCGGGATAAGCCGCTGGTGTGCGGCCTTGACCTCAGGGTTTTCGGCACTCACAGCCGTCGATGTCACCACCACCTCTGCGGTCTCAAGGTTGGATTCGGCGTGCCCAATGTAAACCTTGGCACCCTGCGCCTGCAGGCGTTTGACGGCAGCGTTGGTTTGCAAGTCGCTGCCACTGACTCGAAAGCCAAGGTTCAGCAACACCTCAGCGATGCCGCTCATGCCAGCGCCGCCAATGCCGACGAAGTGGATGTTTTGGATCGCGTGCTTCATTTGATGATCACCTCAGAGCAGGCTTGGGTGATGGCCCGAACGGCGCCAGTTCGTGCCAAGGCTTTGGCTTTGAGAGCGGCCTGTAACAGCTGGTCTCGGTCCATCGAGCGCAACCAGTTGGCCAAGGCCTCGGGGCTCAGTTCGGTCTCTTGCATCAGCCAGCCCGCTGACTTGTCGACCAAAAATTCAGCGTTGCTGGTTTGGTGATCGTCCACAGCGTGCGGGAACGGAATGAACAAGGCTGCGCAGCCCACCGCTGCGATCTCAGTGACTGTGCTCGCACCCGAACGCGTGATGACCAAGTCAGCTGCGGCGAAGGCTTGTGCGGTGTCTTCGATGAAAGGTGTGGTTTGTGCCACCACGCCAGCATTGGCGTAGGCCTCGTCTAAGGCTTCAATGTGGCGCTTGCCGCTTTGGTGCAAGACGCGTGGCCGCTCATTGGGCTCAAGAATTTCGAGCGCCGCTGGCAACACCTCGTTCAGTGCCTTTGCTCCCAAGCTGCCACCCACCACCACCAAAGACAGTGGGCCGCTGCGGCCTTGAAAGCGTTCACTGGGTGAGGCTTGTTGGATAAAGCCGTCGCGCAATGGGTTGCCCACCCATAGCCCCTTATCCAGGACGTGTGGAAACGCCGTGTACACCCGGTCGGCAAACCAAGACAAGATGCGATTGGCGAGGCCTGCGCGGCTGTTTTGCTCATGCAAGATCATCGTGCGGCCGATGATCAGAGTGGCCAGACCGCCCGGTACGGTGATGAAGCCACCCATCCCAACCACCACATCAGGCTTGAGCCTTGCAATGACCCGAATCGCTTGCCACATGCCGCGCGTGAGGGTCCACGGCAGGCGAACCCAAGGCAGCAAACCTTTGCCACGCACGCCGCTGAACTCAACGGCTTCAAATGGAAAGTCATATTGGGGCACCAAGTCGTGCTCCATGCTGTTTGGTGCGCCCAGCCAATGCACCGCCCAGCCTTGCTCTCGCAGCGCTTGGCCCACTGCAATCCCGGGGAAAATGTGACCGCCTGTTCCACCCGCCATGATCACGGCGCAAGGTTGGCGTCTTTGTGAATCCGTGCTCAAGTGCGCCTCCCGTGGGTCATGCGTCTGTTTTCGTGGTCGATGCGCAGCACCAAGGCCAACGCAATCAAGTTGAGTAGCACGGCGGATCCGCCGTAGCTCATCAATGGCAAGGTAAGCCCCTTGGTGGGCAAAGCACCCAAGTTGACGCCAATGTTGATGAAGGCCTGAAAGCCAATCCACAGGGCAATGCCCTGCGCGCAGAGGCCAGCAAACTCGCGCTCTAGCAACAGGGCTTGGCGACCGATGTGCATGACGCGCCTGGTGATCCAAAGAAAAGCCAGTGTGATCGCCACCACGCCAATCAAGCCAAACTCTTCGCCAATCACGGCGAGTAAAAAGTCGGTGTGTGCTTCGGGCAACCAATGCAATTTCTCAACGCTGCCACCCAAGCCCACGCCCCATATCTGGCCACGGCCCAGCGCAATCAGCGAGTGCGTGAGTTGGTAGCCCTTGTTGAGCGCATAGGCCGCATCCCAAGGGTTGATGTACGCAAAGATGCGCTCTCGGCGCCAAGGCGATAGCCAGATCATCACGGCAAAGGCTGCCACCATGAGGATGGCCAGCAAAAAGAACGCGCGGGCATTGACGCCACCCAAGAACAAGATGCCCATGGCCAAGACAACGATGACCAAGAAAGCCCCCATGTCTGGTTCGGCCAACAGCAAGCTGCCCGTCAACAACAATGCCATGGCGATGGGTGTGACGGCACGCCAGAAGTGGGCCTTGATCTCCATTTTGCGAACCATGTAGTTGGATGCGTACAAAATCATGGCGAACTTTGCCAACTCCGACGGCTGAAAGTTCAGAAATCCCAAACTGATCCAGCGGCGTGCGCCGTTCACTTCGCGCCCAATCACCAGCACGAGCAACAGCAGCAGCAGCGAAAACACAAATAGATGCGGCGCCCAGCGCTCCCAAACATCCACTGGGATTTGAAAAACCACCCAACCAGCGGCCAAACCAATACCCAACGCGACAGCATGGCGCATCACAAAATACGTTTGCTGTATGTTGGTGAACCTGCGGCTGTCTGGTAGTGCAATAGAGGCCGAGTACACCATCACCAAGCCCCAAAGCAACAAGGCCACCACCACCCACAAAAGGGCTTGGTCATAGCCCAGCTCGCGCACAGACTGTCCACGGTTGGACAGGCCGCTCACACCACTGATGCGCACGGGCAGTTCACCCACGGAATCGCTGCTGAGTTTGCGCTTGCGCCACCACGTCATTGCGGCACCCCCCGCTCTTGCGCCAAAGCGTGCACTTGGTTGGCAAACTGATTGCCTCGGTCCGCATAGTCGCGAAACATGTCAAAGCTGGCGCACGCTGGCGACAGCAGCACAGCATCGCCAGACACAGCCAATCGATGGGCGCAAGCAACTGCCTCGGCCATGTCATCGACCTGTTCCACGACCAAGTCTGCGCCCTCGAGCATGGACTGCAACGCCTCGCGCGCTTCACCCAGCAGCACCACCGCCTTGGCGAACCTGGTTAGTGGTGCGCGCAAAGGACTGAAATCTTGCCCCTTGCCTTGGCCACCCAAAATGACCACCAAACTGTGGTCTGCGCCCAATCCCTTCAAGGCCGCCACAGTGGCGCCCACGTTGGTGCCTTTTGAATCATCAAAGAATGCCACCCCATCCACCACATGTACGGGTTGCACTCGATGAGGCTCCCCGGCGTATTCGCGCAGGCCGTACAGCAGGGCTGCGACATCTGGGGTCACTTCACTTGCCAAGGCCAGGGCGGCCAACGCATTGACCCAGTTGTGCTGGCCCCGAATGCGCAAGGCCTCTGCAGGCATCAGGCGCTGGATATACGGCTCTTCGCCGCAATAGGGGTCGACCGCGCCTGTGTCCAGGCCGCGCGCGCGCACCAGCCAAGCCATACCATTCACCCACTCGACGCCCCAGTCACCTGGGCGTTCAGGAACAGACAGCCCGATGCTGTGCCACACCGGCGGCAGGGCCTCTGGCTCTTTGCGCCGTTTGGATTTAGGTGGCGGATCGGCGGGCTGAAACGCCATCACCAACGGGTCATCGCGGTTCAGCAAGCGCTTGGCACGTTGTCCCCAAACTTTGGCTTTGGCCTGCGTGTACGCGGCCATCGAAGGGTGCCAATCGAGGTGATCCTCGCTGATGTTGAGTATGGCGCCCATGCTGGGCTCAAAATCATGAGCGCCATGCAGTTGAAAGCTTGATAACTCGAGCACCCAGGCTTGAGGCCAACTTTGTTGATCCAAACACTCAGTGAGCGTATCGAGCAAAGTCGGGCCAATGTTGCCCGCCGCTTTGGCAACGATGCCTGTCGCCTCGAGCAAGTGCGCTGTGAGGGCGGTGACTGTGGTTTTGCCATTGGTCCCGGTGATGCCCAACACAGTAGGCGCGGACTGCTCGGCGGGTTGGTGGTTGGCCAGCGCGGCTGTGAACAAGGTCAGCTCGTTGCCCATCGGCACGCCTTGGGTTTCGCACCATTGGGTCACTGCTTGGGTCGCCTCTGGCGATAGCCCAGGACTCATGTAGACCGCGGACGGAGACACCTGCTGCATCAACGCTTGGTCTAAGTCGTGGTGCAACACGTCGATGTGTGGTAACTGGTTGCGCGCTTGCTCGGCTGCAGCGCTGCGCGTATCTACCAACGTCACTGATGCGGCGCCCTCACGCAGGCACCAGCGTGCCATGGCGAGACCCGAGAGGCCAGCGCCAACGATGAGGGGGTGTGCGGTAGTGGTCATCTCAGTTTTAACGTGGATAGGCCGACCAAACACAACAACATGGTGATGATCCAAAAACGGACCACAACCTGCGTCTCTTTCCACCCCTTCTTTTCAAAGTGGTGGTGCAAAGGTGCCATGCGAAACAGGCGCCTGCCTTCGCCAAAGCGGGCTTTGGTGTATTTGAAGTAACTCACTTGCAACATGACAGAGACTGCCTCTGCCACAAAGATGCCACCCATGATGGCCAGCACAATCTCTTGGCGCACAATGACGGCCACCACGCCCAGTGCGCCGCCCAAGGCCAGTGCACCCACGTCACCCATGAACACCTGTGCTGGGTGGCTGTTGAACCACAAGAAAGCCAGGCCCGCGCCACCAATGGCTGCGCAAAACACCATCAACTCGCCCGTTCCGGCGATAAAGGGCAGCAACAAATAGCGCGAGAAAACCGCGTTGCCTGTGACGTAGGCAAACACACCCAACACAGCGCCCACCATCACCACAGGCATGATGGCCAAGCCATCCAAGCCATCGGTGAGGTTCACTGCGTTGCTCGAACCCACAATGACCAAATAAGTCATGGTCACAAAGCCCAGCACACCCAAGGGATAGCTGACCTCTTTGAAAAACGGCATCCAAAGGCCCACCGTCGTGGGCAGGGTGACTTGAAAGCCCGACTGAATCCACTGCACAAATAAGCCCCAAACTTTTTCGTTAGAGCCTTCAGAAATGGCAAACACCAAAGCCAGCGCGGCCAAACCAGCAATCACCGATTGCCACAGGTACTTGTCGCGCGAGCGCATCCCCTCGGGGTCTTTGTTGACCACTTTTTTCCAGTCATCAACCCAACCAATCGCACCCAAGCTCAAGGTGACGATCAAGACAATCCAGATGAAGCGGTTGGACAAGTCCGCCCACAACAAGCAAGAGAGCGTGATGGCGATCAAGATCAACACGCCGCCCATGGTGGGGGTTCCGCTTTTGATCAAATGGGTGTCCATGGCGTACTCGCGCACGGGCTGGCCAATTTTGAGCGCCCGCAACTGGCGAATCACCATGGGGCCAGCAAACAGACCAATCAACAATGCCGTCACCGAAGCCATGACCGCGCGGAATGTCAAATACTGAAACACGCGGAAAAAACCCAGGTCGGGCGACAAAGATTGCAACCAGATGGCTAAATCAAGCAGCATGAGGTGTCCTTTCTGGTTGCGGCGCCTCTAAAGCGCCCAGTACCCGCTCCATGCGCATAGACCTAGAGCCTTTGATTAACGCCGACGCCATAGGCATGGCCAATGCAGGCGCCGCCATGGTCAGTGCCGCAACGTCTTGCCAAGCGTGCAACGAAGGGCTGTCGCCAAACGATGCGGCGGCTTGTTGCATCCACTCGCCTGTCACATCGATGCGGTCGATTTGGGCTGCCAACGCCGAGCGGATCACCTCTTGGTGAAACCCCAAGGCCTGATCGCCTACCTCGGCCATGTCGCCCAAGACCAACCACTGGGGCTTGGGCATAGAGGCCAAGACTGCAATCGCCGCCAACATCGAATCAGGGTTCGCGTTGTAGGTGTCGTCAATGGCGTAGAGGGTGTGCGTGCCCAACTGCAGCGCGAGGGGGCGTGATCGTCCTCCCACCGCCTGAAAAGCCGCTAAGCCCTCGCAAACTGCTGACAGTTGAACACCTGCGGCCAGCGCGCAAGCCGCCGCCGCAACCGCATTGAGGGCATTGTGTCGGCCAGCCACCGCCATATTGATCACTGCCTCACCCACCGGCGTGTGCAGTTCGAGGCGCCAGTGCGCAGCCTCAGGCTGAACCTTGGCCCAGACTGTGGCGTCGGGCGCATCAATGCCAAAAGTCCAGACCTTGGCTTCGGGGGCCACCTGCGCCATGCGCGCTTGCCACAACCCATGGAACGCATCATCAATGGGAAACACGCCAACACCGCCCGCGCGCAGATGTGCGAACACCGCTGCGTTCTCTTCGGCGACGGCCTGCACGCTGCTCATGAACTCTTGGTGTTCGCGCTGCGCGTTGTTGACCAACGCCACCGTTGGACACGCCATGCGCGCCAACTTGTCAATCTCACCCGGGTGGTTCATGCCCAGCTCAACCACTGCCGCTTGGTGCGTGGGCCGCAAGCCCAACAAAGTCAGGGGTACACCGATTTCATTGTTGTAATTGCCTTGTGTGGCGTGCATGGCATCGCCAAATGCAGCCCGCAAAATGCTGGCAATCATTTGGGTGACCGTGGTCTTGCCGTTGCTGCCCGTCACGGCAATCAAAGGCATTGACAACTCCGCGCGCCACAGCGTTGCCCATTGGCCCAGTGCCAGCAAAGTGTCTGGCACCTCTGCACCGCTCAGGTTGTGAGCGGCCAGTTGGCCTTGTGCAAGCGCCATGTGTACACCGCTGGCTTTCAATTGCGGCAAATAGTCATGCCCATCGAAGCGCTCGCCTTTGAGCGCCACAAAACAATCGCCAGGTTTCAGGCTGCGGCTGTCGGAATGAACGCGGTTCAGCGCAGTGGCCCAAGTGCCCACGGACTTTGCGTCGGGGATGAGGTGCATCACAGACAGGGGGGTTCGAATCATACGGCCCCCTCACTTTGGGCACGCAGCTTGCACGCTGCCTGTGCCACGATGGCGTCATTGAAAGGCAAGCGCTGACCGCGCACTTCTTGGTAATCCTCGTGGCCTTTGCCTGCAATCACCACCACATCTTCGGCTTTGGCATGGGTGATGGCGTAGGCAATGGCTTGCGCCCGATCCACGCCAACCCAGTCAGCGGGTTGGCTGAGCCCAGCCTCCATGTCATGGAGGATTTGCTCGGGCGCTTCGTCTCTGGGGTTGTCGCTGGTCAACACCACATGGTGTGCGTGCTGCTCAGCACTTTGTGCCATCGGCGCGCGTTTGGTTTGATCTCGGTTGCCGCCGCAACCCAGCACGCACCAAATGCGACCTTGTCGGGCTTGAGCGATCGGCGCCAGCGCTTGCAAAACTTGGGCAACCGCATCGGGCGTGTGTGCATAGTCCACCCAGACCTGAGGCCCTTGTGCGGCAGCGTTCACGGGTTGTAACCGGCCCGGCACGGCGGTGAGGGCAGTGCAGGCATCGACCGCTGCTTGCAGCGACACGCCCATGGCGCGCAGGCTCGCCAAGACTTGCAAGACGTTGCTCACATTGAAAGCGCCAGCCACAGACAGCTCGAGTGGACAAGCCGTCTGTCCATCTGTCGCTTGCTCGACCACGGTGAATTGCATGCCGGTTGGCGTCGCCTTGACGTCGCAGGCTTGAAGCCTCGCAGGGCTGTTCACGCTGGTGGTCCACAGCTCACAGTGGCCGTCCCACGTGCGAGCCAGCTCGGCGCCGTGCGCATCATCGATGTTGACCACCGCGTGCGCAAGCCCCGGCCAGCGCATCAGCTCTCGCTTGGCTTGCCAATAGTGGTGCATATCGCCGTGGTAATCCAAATGGTCTTGCGACAAGTTGGTGAAGACACCGACGCGGATTTGGGTGCCATTCAGCCGGCCCTCGACGATGCCGATGCTCGAAGCCTCGATGGCACAGGCGGACCAGCTCTTGGCCTGCATGTGGGCCAAAGCATCATGCAATTCAACCGCCTGCATGGTGGTCAAACCAGTTGCCTGCAGCTCACCCGGTAGACCCACGCCCAAGGTGCCAGCCAACCCGCAGGTGAGGTTGAGGTGCGAGAGCGCTTGGGCCAACCACCAAGTCACACTGGTTTTGCCGTTGGTGCCCGTCACCGCCAACAGCGGTAACTGTCCCTGATCCGCGTGATAGAAATGGCTGGCCACCCAACCAGATTGGTGCTTGAGGTTGGGCAAGGTCGCAATGGGCATATGGGCCCACTCTGACTGCCACGCAGGCGTCAGGTCTTGTGCATCGACCAACGCTGCGGCTGCACCCGAACGGATCACACCAGCCACAGCTTGGCGCGCGTCATAGCTGGCTCCGGGCCACGCGACAAAGCCATCACCAGCTTGCACGCGGCGCGAGTCGCTGCGCAACGCAAGGCACCCCTGCGCCTTGAGCCAGGCCGATGCGTGATGGGCTTGGGTGAACGCCTGAATCACACGGGCTCCTTGGCGCCTTTGGCGTGGATGTTGGGCTTGACATTGACATCTGGCTCAACGCCCATCAAACGCAGCGTCTGCTGAACGGTTTCGCTGAACACCGGCGCGGCCACCAAGCCGCCGAAGTACTGTTTGCCGCGTGGGTCATCGATCAGCACCGCCACCACGATGCGCGGCGCCTCGATAGGGGCCAGTCCAACGAAGAACCCGCGGTAGCGGTCTTTGGCGTATCGGCCATCGATCAATTTGTGTGCGGTGCCGGTTTTGCCACCTACGCTGTAGCCCAGTGTCTGCGCGCGTGGTGCGGTGCCCTCGTCACCTGTGGCCAGGTGGAGCATGGCACGCAATTCACGGGTGGTCTTGGCCGAGAAAACAGGCTTGCGGCCAACGCCACCGCCGCCCTTGAGCAAACTGAGTTGAGCCAAGTGGCCGTCGTTGGCAAACACGGTGTACGCACGCGCCAATTGCATCAGCGATGCGGACAAACCGTAGCCGTAACTCATGGTGGCTTTTCTCGTGGGTCGCCAAGATTGGTAGTCATGCAGCGTGCCGCGTGTCGCGCCCGGATACGCCAAGTTAGGGCGCTGCCCGATGCCGACCTCAGAGTACAACTCCCACATCGATTGCGCGCTGAGCTTGTCGGCGATTTTGACTGTCCCTACGTTGCTCGACTTCTCCATGACTTCGGCGACCGTGAGCACGCCGTTGTCGTGGGTGTCAGAGACCTTCCAGCGACCCAAGCGGATGTAGCCAGGCGCCGTATCGATCGGGGTGTTGGCGCGCACCAGCCCCTGTTCAAGCGCCAGGCCAACGATCAATGGTTTGACTGTCGAGCCCGGCTCAAACGCATCGGTCAAAGCGCGGTTGCGCATCACCGAGGTGCGCAGCGTGCTGCGTCGATTGGCATCAAAACTGGGGTAGTTGGCCATGGCCAGCACTTCGCCGTTCAAGGCATCCAAGACCACCACACTGCCTCGACTGGCCTCGTGCTTTTGCACCGCTGCTTTGATGCGGTCATATGCGAAAAACTGGATTCGGCTGTCAACAGAGAGCTGAACATCGCGCCCATGAACGGGCGGAATCACTTCTTCGACATCTTCGATGACTCGACCGTAGCGGTCTTTCAGCACCCGCCGCGTACCGGGTTGACCAGCCAATTGCGATTCAAACGCCAGCTCAACGCCTTCTTGCCCGCGGTTGTCGGCGTTGGTGAAGCCGACCAAGTGACCTGCTGCCTCACCTTCTGGATAAGAGCGGATGTACTCGCGGCGGAGTTGAACGCCCGCCAACTGCAAGGCCTTGATTTGATCACCCACTTGTTCGCTGACTTGGCGGCTCAACGCGGCAGTGGGCTTGTTGCGCCGTGAGGCGACAAACTGACGCACCCAGCGCTCGTCTTTGCGCAGCAGGCGTGCCACTTGGGTCAGGTCAGGGTCGTTGGGGTCAGCGCCATCGATCCAAACGCCATAGCCCGGGACGCTGGCGGCCAAGATTTGACCGTTGCGATCCAAAATTCTGCCGCGACTTGCTTCAAGCGCGATGGTTTTTTGCATCCGCGCATCGCCTTGCTTCATGATGAAGTCGTTGTTGATGACTTGGACGTACGCCGCACGTGCAATCAGACCCAAGAACACCGCAGCCAGACCCGCCAAAATCAGGCGGCTGCGCCACAGCGGCGTGCGTTGCGCCAGCAGTGGGCTGTCGCTGTACGCAATGCTGCGGCGGCTCATGGTTGCCCTCCGTCGAGCGGCTTGGGCTGCAAATACAAGGTATCAGCTGGACTGGGTGCTCGCATGTTGAGCGCCTCTTTGGCAACCCGTTGAACCCGCTCGGCGGTCGCGGCGGTGCGTCGCTGTGCATTCAACGAGTCGTGCTCAATGTCTAGTTCTGTGGCGTAACCCTGCGCCTTGTCGATGGTTGCGTAAAGGCGGCGCGACTGGTACTGCGTGTGCACCAAGACAAACGCCGTGATCAACACGGCCAGCACCAAGAGGATGTTCACGCGAATCACAGCGCGGCCTCCGTGCGCTCTGCCACGCGCATCACAGCGCTGCGTGCGCGGGGGTTTTGCGCCACTTCGTCGGCGCTGGCTTTGACGCGGCCAAGTGCGCGCAATGGCATGGGGCGCGGCATCAAAGTGGGCGCCTTGCGATCGACCACTTCTTTTGAATGCTGTGCAATGAATTGCTTGACCATTCGATCTTCCAACGAATGAAAGCTGATCACCACCAAACGCCCACCCGGTTTAAGCAGCTGCAAACTGGCGCTCAGCGCCTGTTGCAACTCCTCAAGCTCGGCGTTGATGTGAATCCGAAAAGCCTGAAATGTCCGCGTTGCAGGGTCCTTGCCCGGCTCGCGGGTTTTGACCGTGTCAGCCACGAGCGCGGCCAATTCAGCGGTGCGTCGAAGAGGGCCCCGTTCCTGTCGGCGACGATCAATCGCCTTTGCAATCTGTAAAGCAAACCGTTCTTCCCCGTATTCACGTATCACCTCCGCCATTTGAGGCACTGGTGCGTCGGCCAACCAATCCGCGACCGACTGGCCTCGGGTTGGGTCCATGCGCATATCCAGCGGGCCATCGTTTCGAAAAGAAAATCCACGCTCGCCGTCGTCGATTTGTGGTGAGCTCACGCCCAAATCCATCAGCAAACCGTCGAGCGTGCCCGCGGCCAGTTGCGTGACATTGGAGAAGGGCTGCTGCTGAATTGAAAAGCGGCTGTCTTGTGCGGCTATTTCTGCTCCGATGGCCGCAGCCAAAGGGTCGCGGTCGAAGGCATGCAGCCGGCCCTCTGGCCCCAACTGAGACAGCAGCAAGCGTGAGTGGCCGCCTCGGCCAAACGTGGCGTCGACATAGGTCCCCGCCTGCTGAACATCTAGCGCCTGGATGGCTTCGTTCAGGAGGACGGTGGCATGAGTCCATGTGTGCTCTTGCTCCACCGCGTACCTTAGAAGGAGAAGTCCTTGAACACATCGGGCATATCGCCCTGCATGGCCTGGGCCTCTTGCTGCGCATAGGCAGCCTCATCCCAGAGCTCGAAGTAGCCGCCCATACCCAGCAAAACGGTTTGCTTGTCGATGGCTGCCGCCTTGCGCAGCTCGGGCGCGATCAAGACGCGGCCAGTGGCATCGATGTCGACATCCATGGCGTTGCCTAAAAAGATGCGCTTCCACCACTGTGCTTGCATGGGCAACGCGGCAATGCGCTCTCTGAAGCGTTCCCATTCAGGCCGCGGAAAAATCATCAAGCAACCGTGCGGGTGCTTGGTGATGGTCAAGGCCCCGCCCGCGCTTTGCATCAAGGCGTCACGATGCCGCGTGGGGACGGATAGCCGCCCCTTCGCATCGAGATTTAATGCAGATACACCTTGAAACACAATGGATTTCCTTGATTTGCACTTTTACCCACAAAAATGCACTTATATGCACTTTATCAGGATTTACAGTCGACGCAAAGAAAATCAAGAGTTTTTTTCAATGAAATCAAAGACTTATTGGTGCATCTTATCAGTCTATGGGGTGAAATTTTGTAAAAAAATGAACAACTTACACCCGCTATTGAAGGTGCATTCTTGACAATTTGATGGGTTTTTTTGGCTCAAATAGCGCGCGCCGCCGGGCGCGGCTTCCCCAAGGCCTCGGGCTTGTGCCGCAACCCCGTGCGACAGCCTTACAAAATGTAGCGTGACAAGTCTTGGTTTTGGCTCAAGTCCTTGAGCCGATCGTCCACAAACGCCGCGTTGACGGTCAGCGTTTGGCCGTGCAAATCCGCCGCGTGGTAGCTGGCTTCTTCGAGCAAACGCTCCATCACGGTGGAGAGTCTGCGAGCGCCAATGTTCTCGGTGTTTTCGTTGACTTCGCAGGCAATCGCCGCCAGCCGCTGAATGCCCTCGGGCTCAAACACCAAGGTCACACCCTCGGTCGCCAGCAACGCTTGGTATTGCCGGGTCAAGTTGGCATCGGTTTGGGTCAAGATGGCCTCAAAGTCCTCAACGCGCAAGGACTGCAGCTCGACCCGAATCGGAAAGCGCCCCTGCAACTCGGGGATCAAATCGCTGGGCTTGCTCAGGTGAAACGCGCCACTGGCAATGAAGAGCATGTGGTCGGTTTTCACCGTGCCGTACTTGGTGGTCACGCTCGTGCCTTCGACCAAGGGCAACAGGTCACGCTGAACCCCTTGGCGCGAGACATCGCTGCCTTGGTGGTCACTGCGCACGGCCACCTTGTCGATCTCGTCGATGAACACGATGCCGCTTTGCTCAGCCGCCTGGATGGCTTGCTGCCTCAGATCGTCTTCGTTGATGAGTCCAGCCGCGGCCTCATCGGTCAATAGTTTGAGGCCCTCAGCCACCGTGACCTTGCGGCTGCGCTTATTGGTGTTTTGAAACTGAGAAAAGACGCTGCGCAGTTGCTCGGTCATCTCTTCCATGCCTTGCGGGCCCATCACCTCGAGTGAGGGCGGCGCTTCGGCCAGGTCCAAGGTGATCTCTTTGTCGTTCAATTGGCCTTCGCGCAGTTTTTTGCGAAACGCTTGCCGGGTCGCATTGGGTTGCCCATCTTCGTCAGCCACGCCGGGCAGCAGTGCATCGAGAATGCGCTCTTCGGCGGCATCTTGCGCGCGCTCGATGACTTCTTGCTTGGCGTGTTCGCGGGTTTGCTTGATGGCCACCTCAACCAGGTCGCGCACGATGCCTTCGACGTCCTTGCCCACATAGCCGACTTCGGTGAACTTGGTGGCTTCGACCTTGATAAAAGGTGCACCCGACAGCCTGGCCAAGCGCCTAGCGATTTCGGTCTTGCCAACACCGGTTGGCCCAATCATGAGGATGTTCTTAGGCGTGATCTCGGCGCGCAGATCAGCCTCGACCAGGCTGCGCCGCCAACGGTTTCTCAGGGCGACAGCAACGGCGCGCTTGGCGTCTTTTTGACCGACGATGTGTCTATCCAACTCGGCGACGATGGCGGGTGGGGTGAGTGTCTTTGAATCCATGGTGGGTCCTGATGGCGTTGCGCCTCGGGGCGCGCCAGGTGCTGCGCTCAGAGCGTTTCAATCGTGTGATTGTGATTCGTGTAGATGCACAAATCGCCAGCAATCTTGAGGCTCTCGCGCACGATCAACTCGGGCGACATATCGGTATGCGTCAACAAGGCTTGGGCCGCAGATTGCGCATAT
>CBFIFT010000029.1:0-16762 GCA_965661935.1 Burkholderiaceae bacterium
CACGGTCACAGCTGGGATCGTCAGCGCCAAACAACGCGAGACTGGTGACTATTTACCGTTCATACAGACCGACGTTGCGATCAATCCCGGCAACTCTGGTGGGCCCTTGATCAATATGAATGGTCAAGTGGTGGGTATCAACAGTCAAATCTATTCGCGCTCGGGTGGGTTTCAGGGCATCTCGTTTGCCATTCCAATTGACGAAGCCCTGCGGGTTTCTGAGCAACTGCAAGCCCAGGGTTTTGTAACCCGGGGACGCATTGGCGTTGCCATCGATCAAGTGAGCAAAGAAGTGGCGCAAGAGGCTGGCTTGAAAAAGCCAGCGGGCGCGTTGATTCGAGGTGTGGAGAATGGCTCGCCCGCAGACAAAGCCGGTATCTTACCTGGCGACATCATCCTCAAGTTCGATGGTGCAGCCATCGAGCAGACCCCCGACTTGCCACGGATTGTTGGCAACACGCGCCCAGGTACTCGGTCAACCGTGGTGGTGTGGCGTGATCAAAAAGAAGTCACCCTGCGGATCACAGTTGGCGAGTTTGAGCGCTCTGATCAAGCCGCGGCAAAAGCCTCACAAGGCGATCAGGCTGAGAAAGGCGTGATTGAAAGTGTTGGATTGCAGCTGCGAGCGCTCAATGAAGAAGAGCGGCGTGAGCGCAAACTTCCACACGGGCTTTTGGTTGAAGCGGTCTCAGGGGCGGCCGCGAGAGCGGGAATTGAAGTCGGTGATGTGTTGTTGAGCGCATCTAATCGCAAGCTACAGCAGCCCGCAGAGCTCGCCAAACTGATCGATAAACAGCCCAAGGATCAGCCAATATATTTGGTTTATCAGCGTGGCGATTGGGTGCAGTACACGGCCATCCGGCGCTAAAAAACCATGAAACAGGCTTGTTCAAATTTCATCTTGTAAAAATACAAGATATTTTTTCAGGAGAGCAAGCCTGTGCACAAATCTGGTTCGAATCGACGCCCAAAGCCGGTAAAATCGAACCTGCACAAAAAATACCCAATACCACTTTTCACAAACCGAAATTGTGCTTGAGGAACTGCCGAAGCGATATGGGTGTGAGTGCTTGCAAACCCTGTCGAGAGAGTCATAGGCGAGCGGAACAAGTTGTGGATAAGATGTGAGTAATTGGATTTTGAAGTCCTCACAAATCAACGGAATTGGCCCAACCCGGCGGCCTTTTTGCCTAGAATATCCCTCCAAGTTAATCGCAGTTGCCAATGATTTCTTGGTTGGGCGCGTCCTCAATGGCGCGCCTTTTTTTTATGTCGGTTATTGGCTCCCTAAACACCCATGAATCACATTCGTAATTTCTCCATCATTGCGCACATCGACCACGGCAAATCGACGCTGGCAGATCGGCTGATTCAAACTTGCGGCGGCTTGACGGTGCGCGAGATGAGCGAGCAGGTGCTGGATTCAATGGACATTGAAAAAGAACGCGGCATCACCATCAAGGCACAAACGGCAGCGCTGCAGTATCGAGCCAAGGACGGCAAGGTCTACAACTTGAATTTGATCGACACGCCTGGGCACGTTGACTTTTCATACGAGGTCAGTCGTTCACTATCGGCTTGCGAGGGTGCCTTGTTGGTGGTCGATGCCTCCCAAGGCGTAGAGGCACAGACCGTGGCCAACTGTTACACCGCGCTTGACTTGGGCGTTGAAGTTTTTCCAGTCTTGAACAAGATTGATTTGCCCGCGGCAGACCCTGACAACGTGCGCCTTGAAATTGAGGATGTGATTGGCATCGACGCCGAGGACGCATTGCAATGTTCGGCTAAGACGGGCCTGGGGGTCGATGAAATCCTCGAGATGGTGGTCGCCAAGGTGCCGCCGCCCAAAGGCAACCCTGAGGGTCCCTTGCGGGCGATGATCATTGACAGCTGGTATGACGCCTATGTTGGCGTGGTGATGCTGGTGCGGGTGGTTGATGGGCGCTTGGCCAAGGGCGAAAAAATCAAGCTGATGTCCAACGGGCTCACCTATTTTGCTGACAACATCGGTGTCTTCACACCACACAGCCTGCCAAAGCCTTCGCTTGAAACGGGCGAGGTGGGCTTCATCATTGCAGGCATCAAAGAGCTGGCAGCCGCGAAGGTCGGCGATACCGTCACCGTGATTCGCGGTGGCGCAGCGGGTCAGCACCACACGGCGGTTGAATCACTGCCAGGCTTCAAGGACGTCAAGCCACAGGTGTTTGCGGGCTTGTACCCCACCGAGGCCAGCGAGTTTGACGCATTGCGCGATGCGCTAGAGAAACTGCAGCTCAATGATGCGGCGTTGCGGTTTGAGCCCGAGGTGTCACAGGCTTTGGGTTTTGGGTTTCGTTGTGGGTTTCTTGGTTTGTTGCACATGGAAATCGTGCAAGAGCGGCTCGAGCGAGAGTTTGATCAAGACCTCATCACCACGGCGCCCTCTGTGGTTTATCACGTGACCACCGGCGATGGCGAAACGACCACCGTTGAGAGCCCAGCAAAGATGCCAGAACAGGGTCGGATTCAAGAAATTCGTGAGCCAGTTATGACCGTGAATCTATACATGCCGCAGGAGTACGTAGGCGCGGTGATGACCTTATGCAATCAAAAGCGCGGTGTTCAGATGAACATGCAATACCTAGGTAAACAGGTGTTGTTGACTTATGAGTTGCCGCTGGGCGAAATTGTCTTGGATTTTTTTGATCGGTTGAAATCAGTCTCTAGGGGCTATGCCTCTATGGAGTATGAGTTCAAAGAGTACCGGCCAGCGGATGTGGTGAAGGTAGATATGCTGCTCAACGGCGAGCGCGTGGATGCTTTGTCTGTGATCGTGCACCGGTCTCAGGCAACCAGCAAGGGCCGGGCGATCGCATCGAAGATGCGAGAGGTGATTTCGCGGCAAATGTTTGACGTCGCGATACAAGCCGCTATTGGGGGCAACATTTTGGCCCGTGAGACAGTCAAAGCCTTGCGCAAAAACGTGTTGGCCAAGTGCTATGGTGGAGACGTGAGTCGCAAGCGCAAGCTACTAGAGAAGCAAAAGGCGGGTAAAAAGCGCATGAAACAAATTGGTTCGGTTGAGGTGCCACAAGAGGCATTCTGGGCCATTTTGCAAGTCGAGGACTGAATGCAGGTAGCAATGAAATGGTTGGCCATCGTGGCTATGGTGGTCTTGGGATCATTTTTTGTGGCTTGGTACACCGGCGCCGTTTACGGTGATTTGGCCCTGGTGTTGGTCTGCGTCACCGCATTCACCGGTATCTACTGGGTTGCCGAGCGCTTGGTGTTTTTGCCCGAGCGCCGGCAAGCGGCACTTCGGTTGCAACAGCAGTGGGACGCTAGGCGGACGCAGTTGGCAGAGCAAAACATCCGAGCTGACGACTTGGATATCGAAGCGGAGCAAGAAAAACTGTTGATGCAGCCTTGGTGGCTTGACTGGACAGCTGGGTTGTTTCCGGTGCTGTTGGTTGTTTTTGTGCTGCGCTCGTTTGTGGTCGAGCCGTTCAAAATTCCCTCTGGCTCCATGGTGCCGACCTTGCGCGTGGGCGACCTGATCTTGGTGAACAAGTACCAATACGGTTTGCGATTGCCTGTGGTTGACACACTGGTGGTTCCCATTGGGCTGCCTCAGCGCGGTGACGTCATGGTGTTTCGGTATCCGCCAGATCCCCGCTTGGATTACATCAAGCGCGTTATTGGGGTGCCAGGTGACCGAATTGCTTACGCCAACAAGCAACTCAGCATCAACGGTGAGGTATTGCCTCGCGAAGATCTGGGTGAGTTCTTTGATAGCGATTCGATGCGCTATAGCCAGCAGTTCAATGAAGCCATTGATGGTCGAGTCCACCGCATACTGAATGACAAAAATCGCCCTGCGGCGATCAACGGTGCGAGCGCATTTGAATTCAAAGACAACTGCACCTATGATGCGCAAGGGTTTGCGTGCACAGTCCCAGCAGGGCACTATTTCATGATGGGTGACAACCGCGACAACTCATTGGACTCGCGGTACTGGGGTTTTGTCCCAGAGCGCAACATCGTGGGCAAGGCATTTTTCGTATGGATGAACTTCAACGACTTAGGTCGCATTGGCTCTTTTGACTAAAGCATCCAAGACTTCTCCTGTTGCACACAAGGCCCTCGAAGCCGCCTTGGGTTATGTGTTCAAAGACCCTCTGTGGATGCTGCGAGCATTGACCCACCGAAGTTTTAGCGCCGACCACAATGAGCGGCTGGAGTTTCTCGGTGACTCGGTGCTGGGCTTGGCCATTTCAACTTCGTTATTCAAGCGCTGGGCTGATTTGCCCGAGGGCGACCTCTCGCGCGTGCGTGCCAACTTGGTGCGCCAGTCCACTTTGGTTCAGGTTGCCCACACGTTGCAATTGGAGAACCACCTCAACTTAGGCAGCGGAGAAACCCAGTCGGGCGGTCGCCAGCGTCCAAGCATCTTGGCCGACGCGTTAGAAGCCTTGATCGGCGCTATCTATTTAGATGGGGGTTTTGAAGCAGCCACAGGGGTGGTCGAGCGCCTGTATGGCTCACATTTGGCGCAAGTGCAGCCCGGCGGTCTAGATAAAGACCCCAAAACGGCATTGCAGGAGTGGCTTCAAGGTCGCAAAATGTCTTTGCCAGTGTATGAAGTGGCAGAGACCGCGGGCTTGGCGCATGAACAAACCTTTCGGGTGCTTTGCTCGGTTCACGAGCTGAAAATTCAAACACACGGTGAAGGCATGTCTCGGCGTGATGCAGAGCAGCACGCTGCACAAGAAATGCTGAAGAGCTTGCCACAGATCCCACTACCTAGAAAAAAATAACATGAGTGAAATCCAACCTGAATCACCAGATGAGCTGGAGCAAATGCTGGCGAAGGCGTTGGGTAAATCGCTGCCCTCTGCGCCTTCAGCGCCAGATGCAGAGTCGGCTCAGGAGTTGCCGAGTGACCAACCCCGACGTTGCGGCTTGGTGGCCATCGTGGGTAAGCCCAATGTAGGCAAGTCCACATTACTCAATGCGTTGGTCGGGCACAAGCTATCGATCACCTCGCGCAAAGCACAAACCACCCGCCATCGCATCACTGGCATATTGACGCAAGACACTGTGCAGTATGTTTTTGTCGATACGCCAGGGTTTCAAACGCGGCACGGTAAAGCGCTCAACCGTTCACTCAATCGCACGGTCACCGGAGCGGTTGGCGACGTTGATTTGATCTTGTTTGTGGTGGAGGCGACGCGCTTTAGCCTCGAAGATGCCCAAGTGTTGGCGCTCTTGCCGCAAGAAACGCCGGTGATTTTGGTCGGTAACAAGCTGGACAAAGTACACCGACGAAACGAGGTTTTGCCTTGGCTAGAGAGCATGCGAGACCGCTTTCCTTTTGCTGAGTTTGTGCCCATGTCGGCGAAGCAGCCCAAGGATTTGAAAAAGCTGCTGAGCACTTGTGCGGGTTATTTGCCAGAGCAAGACTGGTTTTATGGCGCCGACGAGTTGACCGACAAGTCGCAACGTTTCATGGCAACCGAGATCGTGCGTGAAAAGCTTTTTCGACTCACGGGTGACGAGTTGCCGTACACATCGACCGTGGTGCTTGATGAGTTCAAAGAAGAGGGCACGATGCTGCGCATCGCGGCAACGATTGTCGTCGAGCGTGATGGGCACAAGGGAATGGTCATCGGCGATGGCGGCGATCGATTGAAGCGCATCGGTACTGAGGCGCGCGTTGAAATGGAAAAGCTGTTTGATCAAAAGGTTTTCTTGCAGTTGTGGGTGAAAGTCAGATCAGGCTGGTCTGACGACGAGGCGCGCGTGCGCTCTTTCGGCTACGAGTGAGTTCATGGTGGTGTCCAGCCGCATTCAAGATGAACCTTGTTTCGTCGTTCATCGATATGACTGGAGCGAAAGCAGCCTGATATTGGAGGTTTGGTCTCGACATCAAGGGCGAGTGGCATTGGTGGCCAAGGGCGCGAAAAAACCCAATTCTCAGTGGCGGCCGGTGCTCTTGCCGCTTCAACCCCTTCGGCTCGACTGGTGGGGTGACAGCGAAATTCGCAACCTCAAGGCGGCCCGTTGGGCCGGAGGCGCAGTCATGCCCTCAGGCGGCGGGCTGCTGGCGGGTATGTACTTGAACGAGTTGCTGTTGCGCACAATGGCTCGAGAGGATCCTTATCCCGAACTCTTTGATGTCTATACGCTGGCCGTTCGGGGACTACAAAATGAAGACACCCGACTGCCCAGTGTGCGGGCCTGGGAGCTACATTTATTGAGGTCTACCGGCGTGTTGCCGAATTTGTCGGTACACGGGACCACACACAAAGCATTGGACGATGACAAGGCTTATCAGTTGCAGCCAAATGCTGGTTTGCAGGCGACCGCGACGGATGGCGTACCGGGCAGGGTGTGGCGAAACATTGAGAGCGCATTGACCAACCCTGCGCAATGGGGTGGGTTGGTGGATTGCTGCCAAATGGAAGAATTCAGATTGCGCAGTCAACTGAGAACGCTCTTGCACTACCATAGCGGACTATCTGCCTTTCGCACCCGTCAACTTTGGCTAGACGTTGCTGAAGTTGGGCAGCGTGCACAAGCCAAAGTTTCTCAGTGAGTCGCAATGGAAAAACCGAATAAGCACCCTCAGGCAAGTGTGGCAACTGCCTTGTCTGTCAATGTGAACAAGGTGGCGTTGTTGCGCAACTCAAGGCACCTGGCAATCCCCAGTGTCACCCAGGCCGCCAGTGCATGCTTGGCTGCTGGTGCGCACGGCATCACGGTCCATCCACGTCCAGATGAGCGGCACATCAGGGCCTCCGATGTGTATGAGCTTGCTGAGTTGATGCAAGACTGGCCCGACGCAGAATTTAACATTGAGGGCAACCCTTTTCACAATTTGATGGACCTGGTCGAGAAAGTTCGTCCACACCAATGCACCCTGGTACCTGACAGCGAGGACCAGTTCACATCAGACCATGGTTGGAATCTTCCTCAAGACTTGCAACGCCTGGCTCCCATCGTGAAGCAGCTCAATGAGTGGGGCGTGCGGGTCAGCCTTTTCATGGACCCGTTGCCAGAAGCGATGGCGGTGGTTGAGCAGCTTGGGGCGGCGCGTGTTGAGCTTTACACCGAGGCGTATGCCAGGGCGGCTGCGCAAGGGCGCGCAGAGGACGTGATGCCCTCGTTTGTGCAAACCGCTGAGGCCGCGCAAAGACATGGCATCGAGGTGAACGCTGGTCACGATCTCAATCTTCAAAACCTGCCATTATTTTTGGCGCGTGTGCCAGGTGTGAGAGAGGTGTCTATTGGTCATGCGTTCATGGCGGATGCGCTTGAGCTGGGCTACCGCGGTGCAACCCAAGCGTACCTTCATGCCATTGCAAGCACTGTACGTTCAAGCTCATGATTGTTGGCATTGGCACCGATATTTGTGATGTCACTCGCATCCACGCGACATTTGAGCGGCGTGGTGAGCGCTTCATTCAGCGCGTCCTGGGTCCCCATGAGCAAGTCGTCTGGCGCCAACGCATGGGCAGATCGGCGTCGCGAGGGGTTCGCTACTTGGCGACCCGCTTCAGTGCCAAAGAGGCTTTTTCAAAAGCCATAGGTTTGGGGATGCGGATGCCTATGGCATGGTCAAGGTGTGAAATCTTGAACCTTGCCAGTGGTCAACCCTATATCCAGTTGAGCGGCGATTTGCAGACTTGGGCTGCAGAAAACAAGTGGAAAATCCACGTCTCGGTGACCGACGAATCAGACTATGCGGCCAGTTTTGTGGTCATAGAAAGTGAGAGCCAATGAGCTTGCATGCACCCTTGATGATCGATGTTGCTGGCTACACTCTGGATGCCAACGACGTCAAGCGACTCAGTCATCCGCTGGTCGGTGGCGTGATCCTTTTTTCGCGCAATTGGAGCGATCGCGAGCAGCTGACTGAGCTGTGCGCCCAAATCAAGTCTGTCCGCGATGACTTGCTGATCACCGTCGACCATGAGGGCGGGCGCGTCCAGCGTTTTCGCACCGATGGGTTCACGGTACTGCCCTCCATGGCGGACATCGGCGCGCTTTGGCACAACGACACGCAAGGTGAGGCTCGCGGTGCGCTGCACGCCATGGATGTCGCCTCCGCCGCAGGTTATGTGCTGGCGTCCGAGCTGCGCTCGTGCGGGATTGATTTGAGCTTCACGCCCGTGTTGGATTTGGATTATGAGCACAGTGCGGTGATCGGTGACCGTGCGTTTTCTGCTGACGCGCGCGTCGTCACTGTGATAGCCAAAAGCCTGATGCATGGTCTGTCCTTGGCAGGTATGCGCAATTGTGGCAAGCACTTTCCGGGTCACGGGTATGTGGCTGCAGACAGCCATGTAGATACGCCAATTGATGACCGAGAACTCGAGAGCATCATGGCAGCTGACGCCATGCCCTATGGGCAGCTTCGCTCCGTGTTGGACGCGGTGATGCCAGCCCATGTCATTTACCCCCGCGTGGACAGCCGACCCGCTGGTTTTTCAAGCTTTTGGCTGCAAACGGTGCTGAGAGAACGCTTGGCGTTTGGTGGTGCGATCTTCAGCGATGATTTGTCTATGGAGGCGGCATGCCGTGTAGATGGTCGTCAACTCGATTACGCCAGTGCAGCGCAGGTGGCGTTGCAAGCCGGTTGTGACTTGGTGCTGCTTTGCAATCAGTGCGTGGTCGATCAAGGCCGCCCGATTGATGAGTTGATCGATGGGCTGGCTCAGGCACTGCTGAGTGACCGCTGGCGGCCTCGACCAGATAGCGAGCTGCGCCGCTTGGCGCTGCTGCCAGCAAGTCCTTCGCTGGAGTGGAGCGATTTGATGGTCCAGCCGCGTTACCTTCAATCGCTGGAAATACTGTCTGAAGTGACTCAGTGACCCAGTCCGAATTCGTCGAGTTGATCGCCGATCAGCTCTAGGCGAACCAATGGGCTTTCAACTGTTAAAAGTTTGACTTTGAGCTCATTGGGCAACGGGAGTAACTCAGCCCAACGGTTAGCGACCCAGCCCGCGTTTTCCCACTCTTCGGCCCCCTCAGCGGGTGGGGCAACCACGCCCGTGATGTTGGGGTGCTCGGCATTCAAGCGAATCAGTACATCGGCCAGTGCATCGCCAATGTGGCTTAGTTCTGAGGGAATGGTGACGAACTGGTCGTCTTCTATGACTCCAGCATCCGCAACCCATAGGCCCAATGGGCCCTTTTCGCATCGATCTAAATGCACGCGCTGCCCGCCTCGACAGACGATGCGCACCAGGCCCGACTGTATGGTTTGCATTTGTTCGATGTGAGCGAGGGTGCCGAATGGATAGAAGCGCTCTTTTTCAAACGTGTTCTGATTATTTGAATCTGGCTTCTGTACTTCATCACCATCAGCCAGGCTGGCGATCACAAATGGTTCGCGCTGAAGGTTACATCGCTTCACCATGTTCAGGTAGCGCACCTCGAACACTTGCAAAGGAATCACCCCGCCTGGAAACAGCACGGTGTTGAGAGGGAAAACGGGCAGGTTCACGCGACTGCGTCCGCGCTTTGTCCGGATAACATCGCCAACTGGTGCGCCACATGCGTGCGCAACTCACGTCGATCGCAGATCATGTCAACCGCCCCTTTTTGCTGCAAGAACTCAGCACGTTGAAAGCCTTCCGGTAACGTCACGCGCACAGTACTTTCGATGACCCGCGGTCCCGCAAATCCGATCAACGCTTTGGGCTCGGCGATCACAACGTCACCCATGAAAGCAAAGCCGGCGCTGACGCCCCCCATGGTTGGGTCGGTTAACACGCTGATGTAGGGCAGGCGTTGTTTGGCCAGTTTGGTCAATGATGCGTTTGTTTTTGCCATTTGCATCAGCGACAGCAGGCCTTCTTGCATCCGCGCACCACCAGTGGCTGTGAAGCAAACAAAGCCACAGCGGTTCGCGATGGCATGCTCAACGCCGCGCACAAACCGTTCGCCCACCACACTACCCATACTGCCACCCATGAAGTCAAACTCAAACGCGGCGGCGACCACGGGTATGCCCATGACCGATCCAGTGGTGACCACGAGCGCATCGCTTTCCCCAGTATTGTTTTGGGCTTCTTTGAGGCGCTGGGGGTATTTGCGGCTGTCTTTGAATTTCAACGCGTCGGTTGGGATTACCTCTTGCGCCAAGTCAACGCGACCATCTTCATCTAGAAATTGATCTAACCGTGTGCGGGCATCGATGCGGTGGTGGTGGTCGCAATGTGGGCATACATTTTGACTCTTCATCAAGTCGGACTGGTAAAGCACAGCCTCACAGCCTTCACACTTGGTCCACAAACCCTCGGGCACGCTGCGGCGCTCCGTCACGCGGTCGCGTTGGCTTAGTTTAGGCGGCAACAGTTTGGATAGCCACGACATAAAACTCTCCCTGGTTACCCTTGATCTAGGGCGTTTCTGATTTCTTCAATGAACACGCGAACGGATTCAACGGCCTCATCGGCCGATTTGTTTTTGAGCAGTTCGATGATTTTGGTACCAATGATGACCGCATCAGCGTTTTCGCTCACTGCCTTGGCAGTTGAAGCATCACGAATTCCAAAGCCTACACCCAGAGGTAAGTCAATGAAACCCCGGATGCGGGGCAGCATGGCGTTGACCGCATCTGTGTCTAAGGCGCCTGAGCCAGTCACCCCTTTCAGTGAGACGTAGTAAACGTAGCCGCTGGCAATGCGTCCCACTTGCTCCATGCGGGCTTCGGTAGAAGTAGGCGCCAGCAAAAAAATCAAGTCCATGTCTGCCGCGCGCAGTGTCTGAGCAAACGCTTCGCACTCCTCGGGCGGATAGTCCACAACCAACACGCCATCTACGCCTGCGCTTTTGGCATCGGCAACGAATGCGCCAGTTCCGTGGATGTGGTCGTATTGTTCAATTGGATTTGCGTATCCCATGAGGACCACTGGGGTGGTGTCATTTTTTTCGCGAAAGGCCTGAACCATCGCCAATACTTCTTGCATGCCAATGCCCAAAGCCAACGCGGCTTCGCCAGCTTGTTGAATCACAGGGCCATCCGCCATTGGATCTGAGAATGGCACACCCAATTCGATGATGTCGGCCCCCGCCTCGACCATGGTGTGCATCAGTCGCGGGGTCACATCTGCATAAGGAAAGCCAGCGGTCACATAAGGAATCACAGCTTTGCGGCCTTGTTTCTGGAGCAAGGTCAGGGATGATTGAATGCGGCTCATGGATGAAACTCCACAACCTGTCCGCCTTTGACGCTTTGTCCTTGGCAACTCGGTCGGCAGAAAAAGTCTGCGCCACCCAGGTCGGCGACGGTTCCGATGTCTTTGTCGCCGCGCCCAGATAGGTTGACCAATAGTATTTGATCGGGGCTCATGGTGGGTGCGATCTTCATGGCGTGTGCAAGCGCATGGCTGGACTCTAGCGCAGGGATGATGCCCTCGGTGCGACACAAGTGGTGGAAGGCTTCTAGGGCCTCTGTGTCGGTCACGCCAACGTACTCAGCCCTTCCGATGTCGTGCAGCCATGCGTGCTCTGGACCAACACCGGGGTAGTCTAGGCCGGCGCTCACCGAGTGCGTTTCGGTGATTTGGCCCTGCTGGTTCTGCAACAAATAAGTGCGGTTGCCGTGGAGAACACCAGGTGTGCCTCGGCTGATTGACGCGGCATGATGACCCGTATCGAGGCCTTCGCCCGCGGCTTCCACACCAATCAAGCGCACATCTGCATGATCGATGTAGGGGTGGAAGATACCCATGGCATTGCTGCCGCCGCCAACGCAGGCGATGACCGCATCGGGTTGAGAGCCGGCCATTTCTGGCATTTGCGTGAGGCACTCTTGGCCAATGATGCTTTGAAAGTCACGCACCATCATCGGGTATGGATGGGGGCCAGCGACGGTGCCAATGATGTAAAACGTATTCTCAACATGGGTCACCCAGTCGCGAAGCGCTTCGTTCAGGGCGTCCTTAAGGGTCTTGCTCCCGCTCTCAACAGGCACCACGGTTGCGCCCAGTAGTTTCATGCGGTACACATTGGGGCTTTGGCGTTTGACGTCTTCGCTACCCATATAAACGATGCATTCGAGTCCGTACCGTGCGCAGATCGTCGCTGTGGCCACGCCGTGTTGACCTGCACCCGTCTCAGCGATGATGCGCGGTTTACCCATGCGTTTGGCCAACATGGCTTGACCAATGACATTGTTGATTTTGTGCGCTCCGGTGTGGTTGAGGTCTTCTCGTTTGAGATAGATTTGCGCGCCGCCCAACTCGGCGCTGGTGCGCGCTGCATGGTAAATGGGGCTGGGACGTCCGACAAAATGCTTCAATTCACGTTTGAATTCGGCGATGAACTCGGGGTCGTGTTGAAACTGGGCATAGGCCTCAGAGAGTTCATTGATGGCGTGCGTGAGGGTTTCGCTCACGAAGTTGCCGCCGTACGGCCCAAAGTGGCCGCGTGCATCAGGTTGTTGGTAAGCAGTCATGGCTTTTTTCATTCAGGAGATAGGCTTCGCGATCGGAAACCTTTTTATGGCACGGATTGGCGTGTATCGGCCGATTTGACGGCCTCTATGAACGCCTGCATTTTTGCGGGATCTTTGATGCCCTTGCCACTTTCGACGCCGGAGCTGACGTCAACCGCCCAGGGCTTCACGGCCGAGATACCATCGATCACGTTTGCAGATGTGAGTCCACCAGATAAAACGAGCCGAGTGCTGGCGCTTAGTTGAGGCTGTGACCAATCGAATGCTGCCCAGTTGAAGGTTTGACCGCCGCCGCCGTAAGCGTCGATTTTGGCGTCTAGTAGGATGCCCATCGCACTTTGGAAGCGTTGGCTGTATTGTAAGAGGTCGAAGAATTCTAGGTCGGGGTCGGGAATTCTCGCCGCACGCAAATAGGACCGTCCCCAACGTTCACATGCCTCGGGGGTCTCGTCGCCATGAAACTGCAATACCGCGTGGGGCACTGCGTTCAGGCCGGCTTCAATTTCAGCGTCTGACGCATTGACGTACAGCAGGACAGGGGTCACAAAGGCAGGGATGCCTGCTGTGAGCGCCGCCAACTGTTCGGTGGGGACAAAGCGGGGTGATTGGGGGTATTGGACCAAGCCTATCGCATCGGCGCCGAGTGACACCGCCGCTGCGATGTCAGCTGCTTGCGTAAAGCCACAAATTTTGATTCGGGTATGCATACCTGCAAGCATAACGCCATGGCGATGCCTTGGCTTGGTGGCTATAACGGGAGCCAGTCAGCCGCCGCGACGTCAACAGGCAAGCGCCATTGCGCGTCGTAAACAGGGCCTAAAAAGTAGAGCCCATTGGCCGAAAATGTTGGGGCCGCGGCGTTTCGGCTTTTTGCCGCCAAGACATGCGACATCCATTCACTGGGCTGGCGCCCTTGGCCTACCGCGAGCAGGCAACCCATGATATTTCTCACCATGTGGTGCAAAAAAGCATTGCCCTCGAAGTCGAACCGCCAATAGGCGCCTTTTCGGCTGATGCGCACATCGTAAAGCTGCTTGATGGGTGAGAGCGCTTGGCAGGCGCTCGCGCGAAAGGATGAGAAATCATGTTCGCCAACCAAAATTTTCGCGGCTTGTTCCATGGGCTCAAGTTCAAGTGGGTAATGCACCCAACCCACGCGGCCATGCTCGAGGGCAGGTCGGGTAGGAGATTCCAGCACGATGTATGCGTAACGGCGCCGTATGGCGCTGAAGCGACTGTGAAAACTTGGTTCGACTTCTTGGGCCCACTGTACCGAAATGTCATCGGGTAGATAGCGGTTCGTCCCACGCACCCACGATGACGCTGGGCGCTGTAGGTGCGTGTCAAAGTGCACGACTTGCATCAAGGCATGGACACCTGTGTCGGTTCGGCCAGCGCAAACCGTCTTAATGGTTTCGGCAGCCGCGAAAGAAGTGAGCGCTCGCTCTAAGTGATCTTGGACGGTCTGCCCATCTATCTGGCTCTGCCAGCCGTGGTAAGAGCTACCAACATAACTGATGCCGAGGGCAACCCGTCGCAACGAAGCGGCTGATGGGACGTCGTTCAGATGCGCTCCAGCAAGGCCTTGGCGTTGGCTTGAATGGATGGATCTCGGCTCTCGAGAGCCATCAGCGCGAGCTCGCGGGCGCGCTCAGACTCACCCGATCTGAGCGCGGCTTTGGCCGCCTCGAGCAAGCCTTCACCATCGATTTCTGGCAAGTTGAGGTCGGGGAGATCCAGGTCAACATCTGGCATCAAGCTCTGCAGTGAGCGGGTTGGCTGAAGTTGAGGCGGTGCGTCCATGACCTCAGCGTGGCTTGGGTTGTCGGACTGGGCCTCGGGGTCATCTAACAAGGGCGCTGTCACGGTTGCCGCTTCTGCTTGAGCCACCAGCCGCCGTTCGTGGCTGCGCCGCACCCACACCAACAAAGCCATCAAAGCCAGCAACAGGCCGAGCAGGGGGAGGAGCCAGGGCTTGCTTTTGAGTGATTTCAGCCACTCGGGCTCGTTGGCACCTGACTCAACGGGCAAAACAGCATTTACCTTGGAATCGTCGTCCTTGTTGGCCTCAGAGGTCTTCGATTCGTCGACTCCGCTGGCTGAACTGGAATCTGAAGCAGTGCTCGATGAAGCCTCAGACTGGCTGGTGGTCGCCCCAACCGCCGCGGCGGATTCAGATGCGGCTTCTGCGGAGTCCCCGGTGGGGGAAACACGCGACAAGTCCTGCTGGATTTCAGTCAAGTCCCTGAGGTTATTATGCAGTTCGGTTTGGCGTTTCGCCTCATCTTGCATGGCCTGCTGCGCGGCCAATTTTTGCTCAATATCGCTCGCGCCTTGGCTCACTGCGAGCCGGTCGCCTTGGGGCACATTTGCGCCGCCCTGCACCTGCGCTTCAACCCGACCGCTACCGCCATCTTGATCATTTCGAACGGTTTTTGCGCCCTGAGCAAGGCCGCGCCGGTAGGCATCAAACTCAGCCCACTGGGCATTGACCATGGCTTGTGCCTCACCCGCGTCCACGCTCAAGATATCGGCCATGGAGGGCAGTGCGATGGATTTGCCTGCTCGCAAGCGGTGTAGGTTACCGCCGATAAAGGCGCTGGGATTGGCGCTCAGCGTCGCAACCATGCGTTGAGCCAAGGTGCCAACGCCATAGCGGTGGGTGATCATCAATTCGCTCAGTGTGTCATTGCGAAACACCACCAGCGGTTGCTCGGCCATAGACGCGGGGATGTCAAGCAAAACAGGGCGGCTGATTTTGCCGCTGGCCCATTGAATGTCCACCACCATCGGAAGCGACGAGGTCAATACAGGCTTGAAGCCCTCTATCGCCGCCAAGACCAGACCGTTCTTTGGCCTTCGCCAGCGCACCTTTGCCCCTGCGAGGGCCAATTCAGCCGTTTCAGTTTGCTGCGCCTTGTCAACAGAGACTTGGATTGACAGTTGGTCCCAGTCCGCCTGTTTGACATCGCTGAGTCCAAAGTGCACGTAAAGTGGCGCACCATGGAACGATTTGACGTTAAATTCACCGACTTCGATAGCTTGTGCACCAGAAGTTGCCACGAATGAAGCGAACAAAAGCGCCCACACCGGGGGGCGGGACCAAGTTGGCGTCAGGTGGTACTTCTGTTTCATGGCTTAAGCTACCTTGCTTTTTGTCATATTACCAGCCCAGTTTGCTCATTGCAGGCACACCGTTGCGTGGTTTCCTCATCCTTCTAGCAAAATGCGCAACATGCGGCGCAACGGCTCAGCTGCGCCCCACAAGAGTTGATCGCCGATGGTGAAGGCCCCCAAGTAGTCGTCTCCCATCGCCAAAGTGCGAATCCGCCCAACTGGAATGGTCATGGTCCCGGTCACCGCCACTGGCGTCAAGTCTCTTAACGTGTCTTCTTTGGTGTTGGGAACCACCTGAACCCATTCATTATCCGCGGCAATCATGGCCTCGATGTCTGCCACGGGAACGGATTTTTTGAGTTTGAAGGTCAGCGCTTGGCTGTGGCAGCGCATGGCGCCCACCCGCACGCAATACCCATCTACAGGAATCGCGGGCACACCAAACCCTTCGCCCAAGCCCATGATCTTGTTCGTCTCGGCCATGCCTTTCCATTCTTCTTTGGATGTGCCATTGCCTAAATCTTTGTCAATCCATGGGATCAATGACCCGCCTAGTGGCACGCCGAACTGCGCGGTTTCGTCTGCACTCAGGTTGCGTTGTCTCTCAATGACTTTGCGGTCAATGTCCAGGATGGCGCTCTTAGGGTCGACCAGCAGCGATGCGACTTCTTGGTTGAGTGTGCCGTACTGGGTCAGCAGCTCGCGCATATGTTGCGCGCCGCCGCCCGACGCCGCTTGATAGGTTTGCGTGCTCATCCACTCGACGAGTCCCGCCTTGTAGAGGGCGCCTACGCCCATCAACATGCAACTGACGGTGCAATTGCCTCCAACCCAGTTGCGCCCGCCGCGCGACAACGCGTTCTTGATCACTGGCATGTTGACTGGATCCAGCACGATGACCGCATCTTTTTCCATGCGCAAGGTAGAAGCCGCATCAATCCAGTGGCCATCCCAACCAGCAGCCCGCAACTTGGGGAACACGGCTTGGGTGTAGTCACCCCCTTGCGCCGTCACAATAATGTCGCACCGCTTAAGGGCGTCGATGTCAAAAGCGTCTTGAAGCTTGGTCTCGTTTTTAGCGACTGAAGGTGCTTGACCTCCGGCGTTGGAAGTCGAGAAAAACAGGGGCTCAAACCAATCAAAGTCTTGCTCCTGTGCCATGCGCTCCATCAACACGGAGCCCACCATGCCACGCCA
>CBFIFT010000030.1:0-16522 GCA_965661935.1 Burkholderiaceae bacterium
TCACCGCGGTTGGGCCTCTACTCACAGCGCTGAGAACCCATTTGCAGGTTTAGGCAAAATCAGCGCCTTAGGCATCAAAGTCAGTCGACATTGCACTTACCATGGGTTGTCATTGAACGTGAGCATGGATTTGGCACCTTTTCAGGCCATCAATCCGTGCGGGTACCCAGGCCTTCGCACGGTTGATCTTCGTACAATTGGATGTGACATTTCTGTGCCCCAAGTTTCCCAAGCCTTGGTCTACCACCTCGGTCACCTACTGTGAGCCTGCGCCATATGCCTTCATCCACGATTTACGACCCCACAGCCAAACAAAAATCTGCCGATAAGGTGTCTCGCATTCCTGTCAAAGTCGTCCAGGCGGAGACTTTAAAAAAACCAGATTGGATTCGGGTCAAAGCGGCGAGTCCGACTTCACGTTTTTACGAGATCAAAGATATTTTGCGTGAAAACAAGCTCGTCACCGTTTGCGAGGAGGCCAGCTGCCCAAATATCGGCGAGTGCTTCGGCAAAGGCACGGCCACATTCATGATCATGGGGGACAAGTGCACGCGCCGGTGCCCTTTTTGCGATGTGGGTCATGGTCGACCTGACCCGCTTGACCCACACGAGCCTGCCAACCTTGCCAAAACCATCGCGGCACTGAAGCTCAAATATGTGGTCATCACCAGTGTCGATCGCGATGACTTAAAAGACGGCGGTAGCCAGCATTTTGTGGACTGTATTCAGCAGGTGCGAGCGGCGGCGCCCGAAACTCAGATCGAGATTCTGACGCCCGATTTTCGCGGTCGCGATGACCGAGCCCTCCAAATCTTGACGGCAGCCCCCCCAGACGTCATGAACCACAATTTGGAGACCGTGCCGCGCTTGTACAAGGAAGCCAGACCAGGCTCGGACTACCAGTTCAGCCTCAACCTGCTGAAAAAATTCAAGGCTCTGTTTCCTGACGTGCCGACGAAGAGCGGGATCATGGTTGGCTTGGGCGAAACCGACGACGAGATTCTTGCGGTCATGCGCGACATGCGCGAGCACCACATTGACATGCTGACCATCGGCCAATACTTGGCTCCCAGCGGACACCACCTACCCGTGCGCCGCTATGTTCACCCCGACACCTTCAAGATGTTCGAGGGCAAGGCTTACGAAATGGGTTTTAGCCACGCGGCTGTGGGCGCCATGGTTCGCTCCAGTTACCACGCCGACGAACAGGCCAGTTGGACTCAAGAGTGAGCCGCGCACTAGAGCGCATCCCAGCAGCCGGCTGGGCGATGTTGACTGTGCTTGTGTGGGCCTCGCTGGCGCCCCTGGGTGTCGCCGTTGGGCATTTGCCGCCTTTTTTAATCACAGGCTGTGGTCTGCTGGTGGGCGGGGCGTTGGCCTTGCCACAAATCATCTCCCAACGCCTGTGGCGCCTAGACGGTGTGACTTGGTTAATCGGCATTGGCGGCCTTTTTGGTTACCACGCGTTGTTGTTTGCCGCTTTACAAATGGCACCCCCCGTTGCGGCCAATTTGGTCAATTATTTGTGGCCCATGGGGATTGTGGTGATGGCGGCTTGGTTCATCCCAGGCGTCACTTGGACTTGGGGTCATGCACTGGCGGCGGCGCTTGGGTTCACCGGTAGCGCCTTGGCCATTTTGGGCAACCACACCCTTGAAGCGCCCCAACCCAGAGAGTGGTGGGGCTACGGCTGTGCCTTGGCTGCTGCCTTTGCATGGGCGTCTTATTCACTTTTGACCAAACGCCGCAGCCATGTCCCCACGGCGGCCATCGGTGCGCTTTGCTTGGTTGCCGGCTCTCTGTCTTTGCTCATGCATTGGGTATTTGAGCCTAGGGTCGCCATCAGCCAATCTGATGCACTCGTGCTTGTGCTGTTGGGTTTAGGGCCCGTTGGGGGGGCCTTTTTCTTGTGGGACCTGGCACTCAAAAAAGGGGATGCGCGTCAGGTGGGCCTGTGGGCGTTTTTGACGCCTGTGCTGTCCACCGCAGCTCTGGCATGGCAGAGCAATCAAGTGTTGAGTTGGCAGCTGCTGTTGGCGACAGCGCTGGTGGTGGGTTCGGCGCTGATTGGCCGATGGGTCAGCGCCCAGGCCGCGGCCGCATTGCCTTCAAAGTAGCGGTTGCGCTTGTGCGCCGCTCAAGACGTCCTCGGCCCAAGCCTTGAGCTGCGTTGTGTTGCTGCGCAAGACTTGCTGCTTCACGGACAAAATCTGTGAAGGGTGCATTGAAAAATGCCTCAATCCCAAACCCAACAACAGAGGTGTGAGCTGAACATCTCCCGCCATTTCGCCACAAACCGAAACCTCTTTGCCATGTGCAAGCCCTGCCTGTATGGTTTGTGTGAGCAAGGCCAATACAGCAGGATGGGTAGGGTCGTAAAGGTGTGAGACTGATTCGTCTACCCGATCAATGGCCAAGGTGTATTGAATCAGGTCGTTGGTTCCGATGGATAAAAAGTCAAAGTGCTCAAGCAGCGCCGAAGCCATCAAGGCAGCCGCCGGAACTTCAACCATGGCGCCTAAACGAACAGGCCCATAGATTTGGCCTTCATTGTCCAACAGAGCCCTCGCGCGGTCGACCATCGCTAAGATTTGGCGCACCTCACTCATGTGCGCCACCATCGGAAACAAAATGCTCACTTGACCCAAAGCAGCAACCCGCAAAATTGCCTTGAGTTGATTCAAAAACATGGTGGGTTCGGCCAAACTCCAGCGTATGGCCCGCAAGCCCAGAGCTGGGTTCAAAGTGGCCTGCGCGCCGCGGGCACTGGCGTCAAGCGGCTTGTCCGCACCGATGTCAACGGTTCGAATGGTGACAGGCAAGCCATTCATGCCCTCGACAGCAGCACGATAGGCTTCGTACTGTTCTTGCTCATCGGGCAACGTTGCGATGCCCTTTTTGGCACGCCCCATGAACAAAAACTCACTGCGAAATAAGCCAACACCAACCGCACCAGCGGCCAGCGCTGCATCGGTATCTGCAGGCAACTCAATGTTCGCCAATAGTTGAATGCTCTCGCCATCCATAGTGACCGATGGGGTGTGACGCAAGCGCCCTAGGCGCTCGCGCTCAAGCACGCCTTCTCTTTGCTTGAACGCATATTCGTCAAGCAAAATGCCCGATGGTTCAACCACAACCACGCCAGCGTCGCCGTCGATCACCACCCAGTCATCTTGTTTGATCACTTGGCTGGCCGACCTTGCGCCCACCACGGCAGGGATGTCGAGGCTGCGCGCCACGATCGCAGTATGCGAGGTCTTGCCCCCGACGTCCGTAACAAAGCCTGTGAAAACGCTTTGCTTGAACTGCAATAAATCGGAGGGGCTCAAGTCATGGGCCACCAAAATCAATGGCGCATCGCCTTGCGCGGTCGCTTTTGACGAGGCCTCGACCAACCCATGGGCCTCGCCAGAGAGTGCTGCCAGCAAACGCTCAACAAGTTGTGCAACATCTGCCTTGCGCTCTCGCAGGTAAGGGTCTTCCATTTCGTCGAACTGACGACTCACCACCCCCAGCTGCGAAGTTAGCGCCCACTCTGCGTTGTAACGCCGCTCGACGATCCAATCGCGAACACCCTCAGACATGGTCTGATCCTGCAACAACATCAGTTGCACATCTAACAATGCAATCAACTCCGAAGGTGCATCGGCAGCAGGCAAAGTGGCGACGTGCTCCTTGACACGCTCAATTTCGGCAATCACAGTATCGCGCGCTCGGAGCAAGCGCGACATCTCCGCTCCGATTTCGTCTGGAGCAATCAAGTAGTGGCGCACATCCAAGTGGCTGGCGCCAATGACCACGGCTCGCCCAACCGTGACCCCGCGCGAAACGGCTTGGCCATGGATGGCAAAGCTCATTCGCCTTCTCCAAATTTGTCCTCAAACAACGCGCTGATGGCATTTAAGGCTTGGACCTCGTCCTCTCCATCACATTCCAACTCAACGACAACGCCGAGGCCTGCAGCCAACATCATGACGCCCATGATGCTCTTGGCATTGATGCGCCGCTCGCCTCGCGCGAGCCACACGTCACAGCTGAACTGGCCCGCTAGCTTCGACAGCTTGGCAGATGCGCGCGCGTGCAAGCCCAGTTTATTGCTGATGGTGATGCTGGTTTTGACCATTTTCAACTCGCCTTGTTTGATGTTGTGGGGCGACTGCGCCCACCGCTATAACACCCTGGGTGCCTCCAGCGACCGCACGGCTCACCAAGGTATCCAGTGGTTCACTGCGGTATGTCACGGCTCGCATCAGCATCGGCAAATTGACACCCGTGACAAGCCTGGATTGAACACCATCCGTGAGTAAAGCCGCTACGTTGCAGGGTGTGCCACCAAACACGTCGGACATCACCAAGACCTCATGGGCCCCGCTGGCTTGGACTTGAGCTTTGGCGGCAGCCATGGTTTGCTCAGGTGGCTCGTCGGCAAGAACATCCAGCACCAAAAGCTCTTTTGCTTCGTCAGGGAATACATGCGACACACACTCTCGCAAGGCAGAAGCCAAGGGCGCATGGGCGATCACGAAAAGGGTAACCATGCCTCCATTATGTGTCAGCCAACCCACTCACGCGGAGATCGAACACCGCAGGGGTGTCATCACTTAGACAAAGTGAGGCCCTCAAAGAACTCATCAAAGTCTTTGTTCAATGTAAGTGGGGCATAAGTGGCGAGCTGTATCAACCACTTTCCGTCTTGGAAATATCGGTACTCAATCCGAATGCGCTCACGCTGATTTCGCCCCTCTCCTTGCCACCGCCAGGCTTGCTTGGCCCCAGCAGACTGAATGGGTTGAGGCGGCTTTGGGTTTTGCACCCTGGCGCTGGCTTGGCTCGCCGTCAACCAGTCGCGCCATGCCATAGCCTGCTTTTGAGGATCCTCTACAGGGAGCCAAGCCACAGCATAGGTCACACCATTGAGCTCACAGCTGCGCATCTCAAGTTGCACCTGTTGCCCGAGGAATGGAACTGTGCGCGCCGCCTCTTCAGGCTTGCAAGGGATCAGGCCCGTGACACCCCATTGGTAAAGCGTAATCACGCGCCAGTTTTCGGCTGGGCTGCAAGCGAGCAATAGCGCACCCACACACCCCAACATCACAATTCTCAACAGCTTCATCATGTCCCGCGAGCGTCGCTCGACCCCATTTTCTTGAACCACAATTTCCATATGATGCCAGCAACCTCTACCCCTGTGACTCAATCGCCACTATCTGGCGTTCGCGTGCTTGATCTGTCGCGCGTTTTAGCCGGCCCTTGGTGCACCCAGACTTTGGCAGATTTGGGTGCGGATGTGATCAAAGTTGAGCGCCCCAAGGTGGGCGATGACACACGCACCTGGGGCCCTCCATTTTTGCATCATTCAGACGGCTCCCCCTCCCAAGAGTCAGCCTACTATTTGTGCGCCAACCGGAACAAACGCTCGATTTGTTGCGACATCGCCAGCCCAGAGGGTCAAGCATTGATTCGCGACTTAGCAAAAGTTAGCGATGTTTTCGTCGAAAACTATAAGGTCGGTGACATGGCTCGTTACGGGCTTGATTTTGCTTCGCTGCATGAAATCAACCCCAAGTTGGTTTATTGCTCGGTGACGGGCTATGGGCAAGTCGGGCCCTACAGCAAAAGGGCTGGCTATGACTACGCCATACAGGGCACCGGTGGCTTGATGAGCATCACCGGTGAGCGCGATGATTTGCCAGGCGGCGGTCCGCAAAAAGTGGGGGTGGCTGTGGCCGACCTCTTCACTGGCATGTACGCGAGTACCGCCGTATTGGCAGCATTGCGACATGCTGAGAACACTGGACAGGGCCAACACGTCGATATGTCACTGCTCGATACCCAAGTAGCCATGTTAGCCAACCATGGTGCCAGCTACTTGGTGGACGGGCAGTTCAGCGGCAGCGTCCCAGGGCGCATGGGCAACGCCCACGCCAATGTCGTGCCATACCAAGTGTTTGAGACTCTTGGCGCGGGTGAGGGCCCAGGGGACTATGTGATTTTGGCGATTGGCAATGACGGTCAGTTCAACAAGTTTTGCACCGTTGCAGGTCATCCTGAGTGGGCGGACGATGCAAGATTCATCGGCAACGCCAACCGACTCAAACACCGAGAAGACCTGGTGGCATTGATTGCCGATGTGATGCGCACGCGAAGCAAAGCCGACTGGCTGAGTGCACTCAGTGCTGAGCAGGTTCCGTGCGGGCCGGTGAACAACATCGATGAGGTCTTTCAAGATCCGCACGTCCAGAGCCGCGCCATGGTCAACAGTTGGCAACACCCACTGCGCGATGGCTTGCAGCTGCCGGCCAGTCCCATCAAGTTGTCAGCCACCCCTGTGCAGACACAACGGCCTCCACCGCTGCTAGGCCAGCACACCGATGAGGTGCTCAGCCAGGTGCTGCAACTCAATGCGGATCAGATCTCTCGATTGCGCCGCGACGGCATCATCGGCTGAGCCCAAACGGCTGGCAGCTGGCTATACTTCGGCATGGCCAGACAACACCTTGAACAACCCGTCTCACTCATCGCAGCGGCAAAGCGCGCTCAGTTTAAGGGCCTTCCGCTGGTCGTTATGACGACCCTCAAGGGCTGCCCATATTGTGACTTGGTGCGCAACAATTATTTGTTTCCGATGAATGCCAAGGGCGAGATCGTGGCGGTGCAAATCGACATCCTCGACGCTGGCAACGAGGTCGAGTTTTTTGATGGGCGCCGACTTTGGCCACGCGAAATCAGTCGCCTCTGGCGCAACCGCGTGGCACCCACCCTCTATTTTTTCGATGCCCGTGGTGTAGAGGTGGCCGAGCGCATTGAGGGCGTGGCGGTGCCAGACTTTTTTGGCAGCTATCTAGCCTCTAGACTGCAAGCCGCACAAGCTGCTCTAGCGGCTCGTTGATGCAACCTTAGGGCGCGAAACTTTTTCAACTTTTTTGACTCAACCGCTTCATGCGATACACATCCTTCAAGTCGAAATCTCACCTCTGGCAGCTGTTTTTGCGCGGTTGGCTTTTGGCTGCTGTGTGGGCGCTCTCTGCGTGTGCGCCGAATCACTTTGCTCCGGCGGCTGAATATACTTTGTTGGACGGCACGAAAACCCAAACCAGCGACTTGGCAGGTAAGGTGTATCTGGTGAATTTTTGGGCAACAACTTGCACCAGTTGCGTTGCAGAGATGCCTGAGTTGGTTGAAACCTACGAACGCTTTCATGCGCAAGGTTTTGACACGGTCGCTGTGGCCATGGATTACGACCCGCCGCAATACGTGGCTCGCTTTGCGGCCTCTCGCAATTTGCCCTTCAAGGTGGCGTTAGATCACACCGGCGAAAATGCCCAAGCTTGGGGTGAGGTTCGCCTCACGCCCACGACGTTCTTGGTGGATCGCCAGGGTCGGGTTGTTAAACGCTTTGTCGGCCCGCCAGAGTTCGATGCCTTGCATCGACTCATTGAGCAGCTGCTCAATGAGCCTAAGCCTGTTTAAGCCACCCACTAAGCATCACTCTTTATATGCATCGTGGCAGGCTTTGCACGATTGCGCGGTCTTTGAAAAGGCTGCCTTGATTTTGTCCAGATCTCCGGTCTGCGCGGCCTCTCTTAGCGCTTTGGTTTGGACTTGTAGGCTAGACGCTTTATCCTTGAACTTGTCCATTTCTAGCCAAATTTCAGGTCGAGCATCTGGTGAGACCCCGTCGCTCTCCTCGCTGAAGGCAATCCATGGCATCGTGCTCAACATAGCAACCAGCTCAGCGTCTCGTTTGGCCATGTCAACATCAAAAGGTTGCTTGCCTCTCACCATGGCGCCCAGGCGACCAAAGTGCACGCCCATGGCCGTGAAGACGCCTTGGCGGTACTCGACCTCATGCTCGCTGTTTTTAAATTGAGCCATAGCCGGTGCAGAGAACGCAACTGTCAGCGCTAGGCTTGAAATAACTGCTGATACTTTCATCATGAATTCCCCTGGTTAAATGATTCGTCGGCGTGAATATTGGACACCTTGTAGGGTACAGATGCTATCTTATTCACTTCATAAGAACTGGAACAGGACTGATCGCACATGAAGACGGTAAAGATTTGGGACCTCCCGACTCGGGTATTTCATTGGTGCTTGGCCATCGCCGTTTTGGCCGCCATCGCGAGCTCAAAAGTTGGGGGCGACGCCATGAGCCTTCATATGCAGTTTGGCTACGCGACGCTCGGTTTGGTTGTGTTTCGCGTGGTTTGGGGTCTATTTGGGGGGTATTGGTCGCGCTTTTCAAACTGGCCACTTGGCGCCACTGCCATGCGGCGCTATTTGCGTGGGGAGGCCAAGCCATCAGAGACCGCCGGCCACAGCCCAACTGGCGCGTTGGCTTCATTGGCTTTGCTCACTGTTGTGCTGGCACAAGCCGTTTCCGGCTTGGTCGCGGATGATGAAATCGCGAGTTTTGGTCCGCTGGTGCCGTGGGTGAGCTCTTCTGTCTCTGGCTGGGCGACTTGGTATCACCATGAGGTCGGTCAGTTGTTGTTGCTTGGTCTGATTGGGATGCACTTGCTGGCCATCGCTTTTTACACACTGATCAAGCGGCAGTCACTGATCCAGGCGATGCTTGGTGGATTCAAGAGCTTGGCCCATGAGGTACCCGATAGCCAAGACGCTTTTGCCGCGCGGCTCAAGGGGCTGCTGTTGCTCGCTTTCTGCGTGGGTGGGGCTTGGCTGTTACTCTCTAGCCTTTGATCACGGTGACAACCTTTATGACAAATATGCCATCCGAGCCGCCGCAAATACAGCTGACGTGCGTCGATTCGCCAGAAGGTTTCGACGCGCTGCGTTCGCTTTTTTTAGACTACCAGCAAGCCATCAACATCGATCTGGGTTTTCAAAACTTTGAAGAAGAGTTGTCCAATTTGGCTCACATTTATGGCTCAGCGACTGGCGGAGCCGCACTGGTAGCCAGCGTCGATGGCCTAGCCGCTGGATGCTGCGCGGTGCGCCCACTCACGGACGTCGACTACGATCATGCTTGCGAGATGAAACGTCTGTTTGTGAAACCTGCTTTCCGAGGTTTCGGTTTAGGCGCCATGTTGATTGATCGCACGATGACAGAAGCGCGTCTCATGGGCTACCGCCACATGCTATTGGACACCTTGGACGAAATGGAGACCGCTCGCGCTCTGTACCAAGACGCTGGGTTTATCGAGGTCGCTCCTTACTACTACAGCCCATTGCCCGGCACCCACTATCTGGCTGCCGAGCTTTGATTCAACTGCTTATGCTTTGACTTGGTCGAGCATTGTCTGAGCATCACTGACAGCAAACTCACCCGGTCCTTCGATGTTGAGGTGGCTCACAACACCGTCTTTGACTAGCATAGAGTAGCGGTTAGAGCGGATGCCCATGCCACGCGAGGTGAGGTCCAATTGCAAGCCAATCGCTTGCGTGAACGCTGCGCTTCCGTCGGCAAGCATGCGAACTTTGCCCTGTGCCTGCTGTTCTTTGCACCAAGCACCCATCACAAAAGCATCGTTGACACTGACGCACCAAACTTCATCGACGCCAGCGGCCTTCAATTCGTCATGCAATGCCACATAGCCTGGGACGTGTTGTGCCGAACACGTTGGCGTGAATGCGCCAGGCAGTGCAAACAGTGCAATGGTCTTCCCTGCGCAAGTCTCAGACACGCTGACAGGGTTGGGGCCTATTGAACAACCAGCCGTCTCTTCGTGTACGAACTCCATAAGAGTAGCTTGTGGCAAGCGGTCGCCAACTTTAATCATGGTTTATTCCTTTTCTTCGTGCAACGTTTCAAATTTAGAAACAAAAAAACCGACAAGTCATTGTCGGTTTTTTGTGGTTTGCGCCAAGGCTTAAGCAAGGAATATCCTCACACCAGCCCAGCCTTTTCGATCAATTTGGTGGCAACCCAAGCTTTCGTTTTGGAAAGCGGGCGACCTTCGCAAATCTCAATGACGTCGCCAACGTTGTATTCGTTGTTCTCATCATGAGCGTGGTACTTGCTTGAGCGAATCATGATCTTGTTGTAAAGATCGTGTTTCACGCGGCGCTCCACCAAAACGGTAACCGTTTTGTTGCGCTTGTCGCTGACCACCTTGCCAACCAAGGTGCGCGCACGAGATGTTTGTGTATCCGTCATGTCATCGTTCCTTATTTGGCAGCTTGCTTTTCAGTCAAAATCGTCTTTGCGCGGGCAATAGAGCGACGGGTTTGACGCAAGGTCGCGGTGTTGTTGAGTTGCTGTGTCCCTTTTTGCATACGCAAACCGAAATGGGCTTTTTGCAAAGCCTTGATTTCGTCGGTGACGCCGGCTACGTCTTTTTGGCGCAGTTCAGATGCTTTCATGCTTTTCTCCTTACTGGCCCAACATGCGGGTGACAAACGTGGTGCGCAACGGCAACTTGCGTGCCGCCAACTGGAATGCTTCGCGCGCCAACTCTTCAGACACACCCAAGATTTCGTATAAAACCTTGCCGGGCTGAATTTCAGCGACGTAGTACTCGATGTTACCCTTACCGTTACCCATACGGACTTCGGCTGGCTTGTTCGTGATGGGCTTGTCTGGGAACACGCGGATCCAGATGCGGCCACCACGTTTGACGTGACGGGTGATGGCACGACGGCCTGCTTCAATTTGTCGAGCGGTCAGACGGCCTCGGTCGGTTGACTTGAGACCATATTCACCGAAAGCCACACTGCTGCCACGGGTGGCGATACCAGTGTTACGGCCTTTTTGCTCCTTGCGGTATTTGCGACGAGCGGGTTGCAACATGATTATTCTCCTTTACCACCGTCCGCAGGTGCGGCTGCGGGCGCGGCTGTGCGGACGCGCTTAACGGCGGGTTTCGCATCGGCGGTTGCTTCTGCGGGCTTATCGCTGCCATCAGCTGGCGCGGCATTGCTGCCTGTGCGGCGACCAGCACCAGCACCGGCGCCACGACGTGGGGCACGCGGACGGCGCTCTTCTTCGCGAGGCTCAGGTGCGGCGGTAGGCGCGAACGCATCGGTTCGACCCAAGTTGTCACCTTTATAGACCCAAACTTTCACGCCAATGATGCCGTAAGTCGTCTTGGCTTCAGAGAAACCATAGTCAACGTCAGCACGCAGCGTATGCAAGGGCACACGGCCTTCGCGATACCACTCGGTACGGGCAATTTCGATGCCGTTCAAGCGGCCTGAAGACATGATCTTGATGCCTTGTGCACCCATGCGCATTGCGTTTTGCATGGCGCGCTTCATGGCACGGCGGAACATGATTCGACGCTCCAACTGCTGAGTGATGCTGTCAGCAATCAACTTCGCATCGATTTCAGGCTTGCGCACTTCTTCGATGTTGACGGCAACAGGCACACCCATTTTGGCGCTCAACTCTTTTTTGAGTTTCTCGATGTCTTCGCCTTTTTTACCGATCACGACACCTGGACGAGCAGAGAAAATCGTGATGCGGGCGTTTTTCGCAGGGCGCTCGATCAAAATGCGCGCGACGGATGCGTTCTTGAGACGCTTCTTCAGCAGCTCACGAACTTCAACGTCTTCGGCCAGCATGCCAGCGAAGTCGCGGTTGTTGGCGTACCAACGGCTGGACCAGTTGCGGCTAACGGCGAGACGAAAGCCGGTGGGGTTGATTTTTTGTCCCATTTCTTTAGACCCCTTAGTTACCGACCGTCACGTAAATGTGACAAGTGGGTTTGCTGATGCGATTGCCACGGCCTTTGGCGCGAGCAGAGAAGCGCTTGAGCGTCGTGCCCTCTTCAACGTGAATGGCCTTGACGCGCAATTCGTCGATATCAGCGCCGTCATTGTGCTCGGCGTTGGCAATGGCCGACTCCAGAGCCTTTTTGATGATGTCCGCTGCCTTTTTTTGCGTGAACATCAATTCATTCAACGCTTGATCGACTTTTTTACCGCGAATCAGATCGGCAACCAGTCGGCCTTTGTATGCAGACAGGCGAACGCCACGAACGATAGAACGTGTTTCCATGATTTACCTCTTGGCTTTCTTGTCAGCCGCGTGGCCTTTGTAGGTGCGCGTCAATGCGAATTCACCCAACTTGTGACCGACCATGTGCTCTGTAACAAAGACTGGCACGTGCTGGCGGCCATTGTGCACAGCGATGGTTAAGCCGATGAACTCGGGGAGGATGGTCGAGCGACGTGACCATGTCTTGACTGGCTTCTTGTCGTTGTTTGCCGTGGCTTTTTCGACTTTGGCCAACAAGTGATGGTCTACGAACGGACCTTTTTTCAATGAACGTGTCATGAGTTAGTCCTCTTACTTCTTGCGACGCGAAACAATCATGTTCTGCGTACGGCGATTGTTACGGGTGCGGTAGCCCTTGGTGAGGTTACCCCATGGATCCACTGGCGCTTGCGCTTCACCGGTACGGCCTTCACCGCCACCATGTGGGTGATCGATTGGGTTCATCGCGACACCACGCACCGTTGGGCGGATACCCATCCAGCGTTTGACACCAGCTTTGCCCAAGCGACGCAGGCTGTGCTCAGAGTTGCCGACTTCACCAATGGTGGCACGGCACTCGATGTGAACCTTGCGAACTTCGCCAGAGCGCAGTCGCACCTGAGCGTAGACGCCTTCACGCGCCATCAAGACGGCAGAAGAGCCAGCAGAGCGTGCAATTTGCGCACCCTTACCAGGCATCATCTCGATGCAGTGGATGGTTGAACCCACTGGGATGTTGCGGATCGGCAAGGTGTTACCAGCACGAATCGGTGCTTCGGAGCCACTCAGAAGCGTCGCGCCAACTTCGAGGCCGCGAGGCGAAATGATGTAGCGGCGCTCGCCATCCGCGTAGCACAACAATGCGATATGAGCCGTTCTGTTGGGGTCATATTCAATGCGCTCCACTTTCGCAGGAATCCCGTCTTTGTTGCGACGGAAGTCAACGATGCGGTAGTGGTGCTTGTGACCACCGCCCTTGTGGCGAACCGTGATGTGACCGTTGTTGTTGCGGCCAGCGTTTTGCATTTGCGGCTCGAGCAATGGCGCATAGCCAGGGCCCTTGTGCAAATGGTCACGGGTGATGCGCACCGCGGCACGGCGGCCAGGCGATGTGGGTTTGAGTTTTTGTACAGCCATGATTAAGCAGCCTCCCCGCTGAAGTTAAGCTCTTGGCCAGCCTTGATCGTCACAAACGCCTTGCGGACATTGTCGCGACGACCGACGCTGCGGCCAGTGCGCTTGACCTTGCCTTTTTGGTTGGCAACACTCACGCCGGTTACTTCAACGCTGAACAGCATTTCAACTGCAGCTTTGATTTCTGGCTTGCTCGCGTCGCGCAACACTTTGAACATCACCGTGTTGTTTTCTTCAGCAACGCGTGTGGCCTTTTCAGAAATGATGGGTGACACCAAGACCTGCATCAAGCGGCCTTCGTCAATTTTGTTGGTGCTCATGCAAACATCTCCTGCAACTTGGCGATTGCAGACTTGGTCACAATCACTTTCTTGTAGAACACCAAAGACAAGGGGTCAGCGTAACGCGGCTCAACCACCAACACGTTGGGAAGGTTGCGTGACGCGAGGAACAAATTCTCATCAATTTCGTCGGCGATCAACAAAACTGACTTCAAGTTCATTGCCTTGAATTTCGCTGCCAATTGCTTGGTCTTAGGGCTATCCAGCTTGATATCTTCAACCACTGCAAGACGACCATCACGTGCCAACTTTGACAAGATGGTGGCCATACCGGCGCGATACATCTTCTTGTTGACTTTGTGACTGAAGTTTTCGTCAGGGCTATTGGGGTGAACGCGACCGCCTCCACGCCAAATGGGCGAAGATGTCATACCGGCGCGAGCGCGACCCGTGCCCTTTTGACGGAATGGCTTGGCAGTGCTGTGCTTGACCGCCTGGCGGTCTTTTTGGGCACGCGTGCCTTGGCGAGCATTGGCTTGATAAGCCACCACAATTTGGTGCACCAAAGACTCGTTGAAATCGCGACCGAATACGGTATCAGGCACATCCACATTGGATGCAGCTTGACCTTGGTCATTCAGGAGTTCGACTTGCATTAGTTCGCTCCTTTTTGCACTTTGACGGCAGGACGCACAGTCACGAAACCGCCTTTAGAGCCGGGGACTGCGCCTTTGATCATGATCAATTGGCGCGCCTCATCGACCCGAACCACGTCGAGGTTTTGCGTTGTCACGGTTTCGTCACCCATGTGGCCCGTCATTTTCTTACCAGGAAATACACGACCTGGGTCTTGCGCCATGGAGATTGAGCCCGGGACATTGTGCGAACGGCTGTTACCGTGTGACGCACGCTGAGACGCAAAGTTGTGGCGCTTGATGGTACCGGCGTAGCCCTTACCAATCGAGGTGCCTTGCACGTCGACCTTTTGGCCAGCTGCAAACACATCAGTGACTGGCACAGTCGCACCAGCAACATATTTAGCTGCAACTTCTGCGTTGACGCGGAATTCTTTTAAGATTTCACCAGCTTCGACGCCAGCTTTGGCCAGGTGACCAGCCTCTGCTTTTGTAACACGGCTGGCACGTCGCTTTCCAAATGCAACCTGAAGGGCATCGTAGCCATCGGTTGCCTGGGTTTTCACTTGAGCCACGCGGTTATTAGACATGTCCACCACGGTGACTGGCACTGCATCGCCGTCCTCCGTGTAGACACGCATCATGCCCACCTTGCGGCCCAACAACCCGAGGGAGTTGTTCAGACTCATTGTTTTCTCCATGCCCGACTTCAATTGGCCGGGCTGATGTTTGCGTTGTAACGCTGGTTCACCACCCTGTGGGTGGAGCCTACGCGACGCCCCTTGGCGCTCGCTTTATTTGCGACGCCCCTTGGCGTTCGCTCTTTTCATTCAGCCGAAACAGTGGCGGACCACCAAGACAGCTTCGAATTCGTCCTTCGCACAGGCGAAGCCCGAAATTATATCAGTAGTGGCGCCACTCTACAACCAGGTGGCGCCACGTTGCATCACTGCAACTTGATTTCTACGTCCACGCCTGCCGGCAAGTCGAGTTTCATCAAGGCATCTACCGTCTTATCAGTAGGGTCAACGATGTCCATCAAACGCTGGTGTGTGCGGATTTCAAACTGGTCACGACTGCTCTTGTTCACATGAGGTGAACGCAAGATGTCAAAACGCTTCATGCGAGTAGGCAGAGGGACGGGACCCTTCACCATCGCGCCCGTGCGCTTGGCGGTATCAACAATTTCAGCCGCCGAAGCATCGATCAACTTGTAATCGAACGCTTTCAGACGGATGCGAATTTTTTGCTTTTGCATCTTTATTCCTTGAGTGCGAGTGAGTGAGATTGCTCGAATTAGGGTGGCTCGACTCGCGTCGAGTCACCCTACACTCAAATCATCAGGCCAAAATTTTGGCAACGACGCCGGCGCCGACGGTGCGACCACCTTCGCGAATGGCGAAGCGCAAGCCTTCTTCCATAGCGATGGGGTTGATCAACGTCACTTCGATCGACACGTTGTCACCAGGCATCACCATCTCTTTGCCTTCGGGCAATTTGATCGCGCCGGTCACGTCGGTCGTGCGGAAGTAAAACTGTGGGCGGTAGTTGCTGAAGAACGGCGTGTGGCGACCACCTTCATCCTTGGACAACACATACACCTCAGCCGTGAACTGCGTGTGTGGCAGGATTGAGCCGGGCTTACACAGCACTTGGCCGCGCTCGACTTCTTCGCGCTTGGTGCCACGCAGCAAAATACCCACGTTGTCACCAGCCTGACCTTGGTCAAGCAACTTGCGGAACATCTCCACACCCGTACACGTCGTCTTGAGCGTGGGCTTGATACCCACAATCTCAATCTCTTCGCCCACCTTGATGATGCCGCGCTCCACACGACCCGTCACCACAGTGCCGCGACCTGAAATCGAGAACACATCTTCAACAGGCATCAAGAACGCACCGTCCACTGCGCGCTCAGGCGTCGGAATGTAGCTGTCCAATGCCTCGGCCAACTTCAAAATCGCCTCTTCGCCCAAAGGACCCTTGTCGCCTTCCAAGGCCAACTTGGCTGAACCCTTGATGATCGGGGTGTCGTCGCCTGGGAAGTCGTACGAAGACAACAACTCACGCACTTCCATCTCGACCAGCTCCAACAACTCTTCGTCGTCAACCATGTCGCACTTGTTCAAAAACACGATGATGAAAGGCACGCCCACCTGGCGTGACAACAAAATGTGCTCACGGGTCTGAGGCATAGGGCCGTCAGCAGCTGAACACACCAACACCGCGCCGTCCATCTGCGCCGCACCCGTGATCATGTTCTTCACATAGTCAGCGTGGCCTGGGCAGTCCACGTGTGCATAGTGGCGGTTGGCCGTCTCGTACTCAACGTGAGCAGTGTTAATCGTGATACCGCGAGCCTTCTCTTCTGGCGCGCCGTCAATCTGGTCATAGGCCTTGGCCTCGCCGCCAAACTTGGCCGTCAACACAGTCGTGATCGCCGCCGTCAGCGTCGTCTTACCATGGTCAACGTGGCCAATCGTGCCTACGTTTACGTGCGGTTTGGTCCGCTCGAATTTGTCTTTTGCCAT